>CAYYEB010000065.1:0-9452 GCA_964470725.1 uncultured Lachnospiraceae bacterium
GCCGTCAGCCAGAAACGTACTGCAGCTTCTTTGGGAAAAATCCAAAGACTTCCTGCAGAGGGCATTCACAATCATCTTTATGGCTTCGATTGTGATCTGGTTCCTTCAGACGTTTAGTCCGCATCTTTCGATGGTATCTGATTCTTCCAAGTCGATCCTCGCGATTGTGGCAGGGTTCATTGCCCCGATCTTTAAGCCGCTTGGTTTCGGAAACTGGAAAGTCACAACAGCACTCATCAGCGGATTTATGGCAAAGGAATCAGTTGTTGCAACACTCAATGTGCTCTATAGTTCCACCGCTGCATTGACCGCATCTATTTCCACCGGTGCCGCAGCAGCGCTTCTGGTATTCTGTCTCTTATATACACCGTGCGTTGCGGCGATTGCATCGATTCGCCGTGAGCTTGGCGGAAAGTGGGCGGCCTTTATCGTGGCCTTCCAGTGCATCATTGCATGGATATGCGCGTTTATTGTCCATCTTGTGTCTTATGCTTTTATATGATGAGAATATCAGAGCTTTTTATGTAATGGATTTAAGGCATTCGCAATGAAATGATAGAAAAAAGCTGTCCGAGGAGAGAACTTCTTCGGACAGCTTTTTTCTATAGAGATACGCCAAATTGAAACTTTGACAAGTAAAAAGAACGGATCAGGCTGCCTTCTTATGGTGCCCAATCAGATAAATGACTGCAGCCACAACCATTCCGTTGATCGATGCGATTCCCCAGTGAAGAAGATTGGCAACCAAAGCTCCTGCCACGACGCCGAGAATTGCGTACACATCTACATTCTTCCAATCCTTAAATGCATCTGTATAGTTCTCCGGATGCATGAAGTATGCAAGCGTCAGAATAATGCCGATCGGCGGCAGGGTGCAGTTAAGGATATTCAGAAAGCCGACAAAGTTATAGTAGAGCCAGACGGATGCGAGTGTCCCCACTGTTCCGGCCACAAGCACCATCGGGCGTTTTTTTGTATGGAAAATATTGGCAAGTCCGAGTCCTGCGGAATAGAGAGCATTGTCATTCGTGGTCCAGATATTGAGCCCAAGGACAAGCACCGCTTCCCAGAAAAGACCCAGACGAATCATGACTTCAAAGATGTCATTTCCGCCGACAAAGATGGATGATACAGCTCCCATGAAGAACATCAGGGAATTTCCGATAAAGAAAGCGATGACCGTTGCGATGACGCCCTGTTTTGCATTTTTCGCAAATCTGGCGAAATTCGGTGTGGTGGTTCCTCCGGAAACAAAGGAACCGACGACCATGCCCGCTCCCTGAATGATGGTAATCGTGCCGCTGGACTTGGCGAACTGGTCGATAATTGTTCCATCTCCCCGTTCTACAGCCATGATCATGGCAACGGTTCCGAGGATGGCAACCAGAGGAACAGCGATATAGCTGACGATTGTCATAGATTTAATTCCGAAGTAAGCGGAAAGGGTCATGGCAGCTCCGGCGATCAGAACCAGAATCCACATGGCAAGAGAGCTGCCTCCCAGAAGTTCTCTAGCAATCGGAATGGCAAACATGGCGACACCGACGCCGAACCAGCCGATCTGGGTAAATCCGATCATTGCAGATGGAAGATAAGAACCCTTTACACCGAATGCCCGTCGTGCGAGAAGATCCATGGAAAGTCCGGTTTTGGCGCCGACATAAGCAAGAAGCCCTGTGTATACGGATAATATTCCGCCTCCGATGAGGAGTGAAGCCACAAATCCGTAAAAGTCGAGTCCTTCCGCAAGTTCCTGTCCGACCCACATGCTGGCCGAGAAAAAGGTAAATCCCAGCATGATCATAAACATCGTCAGAAAACGCCGTCTGAAGGATCGTGGCACCGCCTTTTCCGTGAAATCATAATCCGTTTCCTGCACAGGTGCAGTTGCCTGTTCCGTTTGCAGCTCACTCATAATTGCCCTCCCTTTCAATGCCTTTCTATTTTGATCGCAAACCAGAACCACTATAAAGAAAAATCGGATCAGTGTAAAGAGAGTTCTTTTTTTCTTAACGCAATTTCCTGCGTTTTAATGACATGCCGGTACATGAAGATGACATATAATCCGGCGGTGATCCAGGCTGCCTGATGCGTCCAGCAGATCGTGGTAAATCCAAGTGTTCCAAGAAATGAAAGGCTGAAAAGCGTTCTTGCGGCCATTTCAATGACTCCGGAGAAAATTGCAAGTCCCGGACTGTTCATTGCCTGAATTGCCGGCCGGAACACGTTAACTGATGTGACGAGCCAGAACGTAAATCCGACGGTTCTTAAAAACTGTGCGGAAATGTTCAAAATGGCGTCAGTACCATTTCCTGCTTCCAGAAAGAGCGAGGCAGCATTTCTTCCGAAGATTGCCATAAGAGAACCGAAGACAATCCCGTAGATATGACCGATGATAAAGGCTTCAACTACGCCCTTTCGGATACGGTCAAACTTTCCGGCGCCATAGTTCTGTCCCACGTAGGTGGCCATGGAGGATGAGAGTGCGACATAGGGACACATGATGAACTGTTCCACGCGGTCCCCTGCCGTATATCCTGATACATAGATACTTCCAAGACTGTTGTTGCAGGCCTGCATGACCATGGATCCGATGGCGGTGATGGAGAACTGAAGTCCCATCGGAAGACCCATGACAAGCAGATTTGCAGCCAGGTGCCCGCTCCAGGCACGCTCAGCTTTTTCTATATGAAGAATGTGCATCTTCCTTCTGATATAGATGAGGCAGAAAAGTCCTGAAAGGGCCTGACTGGTAATTGTTGCGATGGCAGCTCCGGAAACACCCCACTGAAGGACAGCGACACAGAAGAGATCCAGAAAGATGTTGAGGATCGAACTGACTGCGAGGAACAAAAACGGAGCTTTGCTGTTGCCGACAGCCCGCAGGACGGATGCCTGAAGATTATAAAAAATAGTGAACGGAATGCCGAGAAAAATGATGAGAAGATAGCGAATCGCATTCGGCGCTATGTTCTTTGGCGTATGCAAAACGGAAATGATGGCCGGACATGCCAGCGCCGTGACTGTCGTGAGCAGGGAAGCGATAATGACAGCCAGAACAATCATGTGCCAGATATACCGGTGCATACGTTTTATATCTTTTGCTCCGAAACTCTGTGCAGCATGGATGGCAAATCCGTCGCACGTGCCGCTGCAGAATCCCAGCACCATGAATTGTACGGAAGAGGATGCACCGACTGCGGCAAGAGCATCGGCACCAAGGAGTCGTCCGACGATAATCGAATCCATCATGTTATAGGTCTGCTGGACAAGCTGTCCCAGAAGTACAGGCAGCATAAAAAGAAGAATGTGCCGAAGCGGTGACCCTTCTGTCATTGCCTGAATACCGGAACCATCTTTACGTTTCTGAACTTGCATTTTGGTATTCCTCCACGCGATGCGTTATTTTCTGAAAGGAAAAATCTCAGAGAATACTACAGGTAACACGGTTACAAAACAAAAAGTATAGCATAATCTTTTTATGATATCTTTCGGAATTGAGAGATTTGCTTTCGGTATTTATACATATTTCCGTAAAAAGAGCAGGAGAAGTCAGCAATGGCAAATGAATAATTCAAGTCCCTGTATATCATAGAAGTGAACAGACACAATTGCGGACAGATAAATAATATTTACAATGAAAAGTTCCTTGCGTACAATTGTAGTATGATAATTGCTTCGAAAGTAAAAAAGTGCAGAAGCTATGTATTAGATTACAAGAGATGGGAGATAGAGAAATATTGATTTATTTTGATTATTCTGCAAATACGCCGGTAGATCCGCGGGTGCTTCAGGCCTACAGCGAGACAGCATTGAAATATCCGGGAAATCCGAATTCAGAACATACGGCAGGTCGGACCGCAGCGGAGAAAATGAACAGTATATTGGAAAGAATCGCTTCCATGCTGGATATTCTTCCGGAAGAGATCATTCTGACATCAGGGGCAAGCGAGTCGAATAATCTTGCAATCAAGGGAACGGCCAGAATGCAAAGGCATGTGGGAAAGCACATGATATCGACGGCGCTCGAACATTCCTCGGTCAGCGGAGCACTGACGGCCCTGAAGGATCGCGGCTGGGAGATAGATCTGGCTGACATTCAGGAAAACGGGCAGGTAGATCTTGAAATACTGAAAGATCTTTTGCGTGAGGATACGGTTCTTGTCTCAATTGCAGCGGTGGACAGCGAACTGGGAACCATTCAGCCGATTGAAAAGATAGCTGAACTTGTAAGGCAATATCCTGAGTGCCGCCTTCATGTGGATGCCACACAGGCCGTGGGAAAGCTACCGATGGAGGAGCTGAGGAAGATCATCAAAGCAGCGGATCTCATAAGTTTTACGCCGCATAAATTTTACGGACTTCTCGGCTGTGGTGTCCTTATCAGAAAAAAACATGTTGTGCTGGAACCGCTGATCCATGGGGGAGCTTCCACCACGGAATATCGAAGCGGAACGCCGGATGTTGCCGCCGCGGCAGGGCTGGAGAAGGCACTGTCTTTGGTGAGTGAAAATGAGGGGCAACGTCTTGCACAGGTGGAGGAACTGAATCATAGTTTAAGAAAAAGGCTTTCCTCTATGGATAAGGTGAAGATCAATAGTCCGGCAAATGCCGTTCCTCATATTCTGAATCTGAGCGTCGATGGAGTGAAGGGTGATGAAATGCAGAAGAAACTGGATGAGGAGGAAATCTGCGTTTCCGTAAAATCAGCCTGCTCTGTTAAGGGAACACCCTCACGTGCCGTGTATGCGGTCAGCCACAATCGGAGACGAGCGATGGAATCCTGGAGAATTTCACTCAGCCATCTGACAACGCGGGAAGAAGTGGAACATCTGCTAACAGCGATAGAAAAAAATGTACCTTAAGTGACTCGGATTTCGTATGCAGATGAAAAGATTTTTATGAATACCGATGCTTTATAGTGGGGAGGAGAAAAAGTGAAAAATCTGATTCTATATTTTTCGCGAAACGGCGAAAACTATGTGAATGGAGAAATACAAAATCTTCAAAAGGGAAATACACGGATTGTTGCGGAAGATATTCGGGATGCCGTGGGCGGCGATCTCTTTGAGATAAAAACCGTCAAAAAATATCCGGATGATTATATGAAGTGTACGGAAGTGGCGAAGGAGGAGCAGAAGCAGAATGCCCGCCCTGAGCTCCAGGAATATCTTGACGATGTGACAGAATACGACAATATCGTCGTTGCCGCACCCTGCTGGTGGGGAACCTGTCCGTATGCCGTTCTGACACAACTGGAAAGACTGGACTTAAAGGGAAAGAAAATTTATCCGGTAATGACACATGAAGGAAGCGGGCTCGGTTCATTCCCGAGGACACTGAAAAAATCCTGCCCAGGAGCAAAAATTCAGAAGGGCCTTGCCGTGCATGGAGCCGAGGTGGAATCCTCGAAGAATATCATCACGGTTTGGGCAAAGAGGCATATAGTGTGAGTGCGAAAAATAAGAACGGTCTGAATATCTACAGCAGAGAAGAGAAAAAAGTGGAATATCTCGAGCTGATCTATGATCTGATTTTTGTTTACATGATCGGGCGGGACAATTCCCTTCTTGAAAATATACAGAATGGGTTTGTTGCGCCTGGAGCTTTTATTTCATTTGCAATCTGTACGCTTTCGATTATCCAGGTCTGGAACTTTACGACTTTTTATATCAACATGTTCGGGCGCAACGGACTTCGGGATCATATTTTCCTGCTGAGCAATATGTATCTGATGTACTTCATCGGAGAATCCACGAGAACGGACGCATCGGCCTATATTAAGGAGTATCATGTCGCCTGGGGACTTATTCTTGCCAATGTCGGTCTGCAGTACCTTCTGGAACTTCGCAACCACAAAACGGACGTATGGAACCGGGATCTGATTCGGAGAATGGGTGAAACATTGTTTATAGAGGCGGGTATGGTCTTTCTGGCAGGCTTTCTTTCGATGATCGCATCACAGATTGTGTCAACTGCAGCTATCTTTATGGGAATTTTTCTGACATTTTTTGGAAGAGCACACAGTGCCGGCGGACAGGTGGACTTTATGCATCTGACTGAGCGCGCCATGCTGTATGTGGTATTTACCTTTGGTGAAATGGTCATTGCAATTGCCAACTATTTTCATGCGCATGGAAAGTTTGATCCGAATGTGATTGTATATTCGGCGCTGACGTTTCTGATGGCGGCCGGACTTTTTCTGAGCTATGAAGTTGTGTATGAGTATCTGGTAAACCGGGGAGGTCAGTATACCGGAATGGGATATATGATGATCCACATTTTCATCATTTTCGCCCTTAACAATGTGACTGTGGCATTTGAATTCATGCGTGAGAAAGAAATAGCGCTGTTCCCGAAGGCGCTGATGATGACCATAGCTGTTGTATCTTATTTTATTTTTCTCTTTCTTTTGGGAGGACACTTTCGAACGAAATGTCATCTGGATCGCGGATTCATTTTGAAAATGTCTCTTCTGAGCGCCGGATATTTCGCAATCATGCTACTGCCGGAAGGAAAGGGAGCCATAAATTTGATCTTTTCTGTTGTTTACGTATATGTTGTGCTCATTATTCTGTACCGAATGAAAGCGGTTCAGGATGAGAAAAAACGACAGAAGGAAGAAAAATGTCAGAAAGCTTTATGACTCAAACTGGACATTCTCTTTCCGGCGTCGTAAAATCGACTGCGTAAAATTCAACTGCTTGAAAAGAGGTTTTATGCTGAGCTATCAGACAGTGACGCAGAAAAATGCGCCCAAACTGCGAAAATACTACGAAAATTGCGACTATGAACTCTGTGAATATACACTTGGAACGAAACTGATGTGGAGGGAGGATCTGAAGCCGGAGTGGACAGAAAATAACGGCTGTCTGATCGTTCGAAATACCTTCATGGGACAAAAAGTCTATGATTTTCCGGTTGCAGGCCCCGGAGGAGATATCGACGCCGCACTGACGGCAATTGAAGAAGATGCCTTTGAAAATGAATACCCTCTTGGCATTTCCATTGTGCCGGAAAAGGAATCCGTGAGGCTTCTTCACAGATATCCCTATGTACACGTCTACAATATCCGCACCTGGGATGATTATATTTACCATGCGGATGATCTTGCAAATTTTTCCGGAAGACGGTATTCCGGACAGAGAAATCATATTCACAAATTTCAGAAGATCTGCCCGAATGCGGAATTCCGTCCGCTGACGAAGGAAGATATCCCAAAACTCGATGATTTCTGGGAACGTTATGAAAAGGAATTTACCAAAGAAGATCTGAAGAAGGCGGCAGATGAACTTCGTTATTCGAAGCGCATGATGAAGATGGCCGGGAAACCATGGTTTCGCTGTGGCGCTATGTGGGACGGAGATAAAATCATTGCCGTTTCCCTTTCCGAAAAATGCGGCAAGACGCTGACAATTCATATTGAAAAGGCGATCTATTCCTATGAGGGAATTTACCCGGCATTTGTGCAGCAGACGGCAAAAACGTTTGCCGAGGATTGCGAATACATTAACCGTGAGGATGACGCGGCTGATCGGGGGCTTCGCACATCAAAGCTGCAGTACCGTCCGGCATTTCTTGCACCGAAGTATGTATTTCGGCCATATAACGACCTTGAGGAACACATTCATGAGATACCGGTATTAAAGACGGAACGCCTTACACTCAGCAAAATCACAAAAGAAGATGTGCCGGCCTACAATGCGATTGTCCTGGATAAGGAGCGAAATAAGTGGTGGGGTTATGACGATCTCGGAGAATTAAAGACACCATTTCATGAGACAAGCTTCCTGGAAGTGGCGGAAGAGGACTGGAAGACATATAACGCCGTCAATTTTGCAATCCGTCTTGATGGAAAGATGATTGGTGAGGCGGTTCTTTATAACTTTGATTTCAGAGGCGGTGCGGAACTTGGGGTTCGAATTGCCACGGAATACGCAGGTCATGGGTATGGTACGGAGGCATTTCAGGCTGTCTGCAACTGGGCTCTTTATACGGTTCATATGGTAAAGGTTGTCGCAAAGTGCTTTCATGAAAATGAAGCTTCCTTCAAAATGCTTTCTTCCTGCATGAGAAAAATGCAAAGTGATGAAAAGTTTGATTATTTTGAGAAACTCGTGTAATATAGTATTTCGTTGCGAGATTAACGCATTAACGCGATAAAGTAATCTGAATTGAAGGGAGCTTAATCATAAAATGAACTTCGAGTTTCATGTTGCAATTCCGGGACCGGATGAAATCAAGGAGGAAATTCCTTTTCCGAAAGAGCTGAAGGAAGTAAAGAAAAAAAGAGATGCTGAGATAAAGGATATCATTTCAGGTAAATCCGATAAGTTTCTTCTGATCATCGGACCTTGTTCCGCGGACAACGAGCCTGCGGTACTGGATTATACGGAACGGCTTCGGAAGGTGGCTGATAAGGTTGCAGATAAGATTTTTGTGATTCCGAGAGTCTATACAAATAAACCGAGGACCACAGGAAAGGGTTATAAGGGAATGCTGCATCAGCCGGATCCGGAGAAAAAACCGGACCTCATTGCCGGACTTAAGGCGATCCGGAAAATGCATATCGATGTGGTGAAGGAAACCGGCCTTACTCCTGCGGATGAGATGCTGTATCCGGAAAATCATTCTTATATGGATGATGTTCTTTCCTATGTGGCTGTAGGTGCCCGTTCCTGCGAAGATCAGCTGCATCGTCTGGTGGCAAGCGGAATTGATATTCCGGTAGGCATGAAAAATCCCACCTCCGGCGATCTCGGTGTTATGATGAATTCTATCGAAGCTGCCCAGGCTCCCCAGATGTTCATTTACCGGAACTGGGAAGTAAAAACAACGGGGAATCCGCTGACACATTCTATTCTTCGCGGAGCAACGAACCGCTACGGACAGAATGTTCCGAATTATCATTATGAAGACTTGAAGCGTCTGAGTGATCTGTATGAGGCAAGAAATCTGAAGAATCCGTCTGTTGTCGTGGACACGAACCACAGCAATTCCGGAAAACGCTATAAAGAACAGATCCGTATTGCCAAGGAGGTCATGCACAGCCGCAGACATTCCGAGGATATCAGAAAGCTGGTCAAGGGACTTATGATCGAAAGCTACATCGAACCGGGAGCACAGAAGATCGGAGAGGGAGTCTACGGAAAGTCCATCACGGATCCCTGCCTTGGCTGGGATGAGACGGAACGTCTGATTTATGAGATTGCGGAGACGTTATAATTTCGGCTTAAAAGTATCGAGACGAAAAATGAGGCGGCGGGATTTGAGCTTGCTGCCTCGTGATGCCTCTTGACAACCTCAAAGCATTATTGCTATGATAATGCGGTGTACGGAAGCATTCATTTCCGGCAATAAGAGATCATTCATAATGACGGGGTATGGCGTAGTCTGGTAGCGCGCTCGGCTGGGGGCCGAGAGGCCGCAAGTTCAAATCTTGTTACCCCGAT
>CAYYEB010000066.1:0-9434 GCA_964470725.1 uncultured Lachnospiraceae bacterium
GAGATGCCAAGTCCCGTTCCGCAGACCAGAACGCCCTTTTCCACTTCCCCGGCGCGAATTGCCTCTGCCACCTTTCTTCCCGGTACCGGATAGTCATCACCATGATCGTTCGGATCATAATTTCCGTAATCAATACACTCATATCCCTTTTCCTTCAGGTGCTCCATCAGCTGAAGCTTCAGTTCAATTCCCGCATGATCACTGCCAAATCCGATTTTCATTTTTCTTTCTCCTTTTTTCTCTTATATTTGTTTACTGCGGCTGGCCTATTTTTATTTTTCTCTTGCACAGCCGCATTAAGCGTGCTATTATAGTTCGCGGACGGTTAGCTCAATGGGAGAGCACTCGCTTCACGTGTGAGGGGTTGCAGGTTCGAGCCCTGTACCGTCCATTTTTTATACCCGAAATTCGGATCTCTTCGGATTTCGGGTCTTTTTATCACTCCGGTTCCGGCAAATTCCATTTCCCAACCATTTTCCATACTGCTTACAAGGTGAAAGAAACCGGGAGCATTGCCCCGGTCATCTCATAGCTTCTGTGTCAGTTTCTGGGTCCATTCATCCCATTTCTTCCACTTAAAATATCTGTCCTTCACATATACAATCCAGTAACATACCGCCCCCATCAACAGAGCAGTAATCACATCGAAGAGTGAATGTTGTTTGATCAAAACGGTAGACATACAGATCAAAATGCACCAGATCACGGTAATGATCCGTACCGGTTTCTTTTTGAGGAACCAATATCTGCCTTTCAGTATTCCTGTAGTAATCGTAATTGAATTAAATACGTGAATGCTCGGCCACACATTCGTCGGAGTATCCGTTCTCCATATGTATGCCACCAGGCGCGTAAACGTGTTATCCCGCGGCATTTCCAGAAGCCTGAGCGGCTGTCTGTTCGGAATGAACGTCGAAATCAGAAGGAATGTCGTCATTCCGATCATCCAGGCTGTTGCCGTTCTGTTATAGACATCCCTGTCCATATAATATACCAGAACGCCGCCAAGAGCAATGAAGAGAAACCACGAAAGGTAGGGGATTACAAAGACCTCCGCAAACGGTATTTTCCGGTCAATCGGAAGGATAATCGTCATATACCTTTTTCTCGGCACAACTTCCAGAATGTGAAACCAGATCAAATAACCGATCAGATAAAAAATAAACGGAAATGCGTGATATGCCCTGATCTTTTTCAGTCCACGCAAAAAAGGCTTAACTATCACCATTTCAGTATCTCACCTTAAACTCATATTCATGCTCTTCCACAGGGATCTCTTTTTCCTCTACATCTGTGATCTCAACGAATCTCTCATTCTTAAGGCGATCCATCATCCGATCAATCATCTGACGGGTTCCCTGGAGTTCCATTTCCACGCTTCCGTCCATCTCATTGCGGACCCAGCCGCTGACTCCCAGCGCCTGTGCGATATATGTCGCTCTGTACCGGAATCCGACTCCCTGTACCTGTCCGTGCACAATTGTATGAACTCTTATCATATCTGACATATCTCTTTTTTTCGCCTTCAGTTTTTCGTTATTGATCTCTACTGTTTCTTCAGGTTTGAATCCCTCGAAAATAAACGCATCAAAACTTCCCTGCGCCTCTTTGAGTTCCTTTGCACTTCGCACCGTCCAGCCGGCGCCGAAACAATTCATCCGCCTGAGCACCCGATAGCGCAGCAGATGAGCATGATGAATATTATAAGCAATAAAATCCGGTCTCGTCAGAAAATTCAAAATGCAAAGACTCAAAAAGAAAAGTCCGAAATTGACCAGCGGACGGGAATCATGAAAGCGTTCCGAAAGTTGTCCTCTGAGTGTCAGGGGATGGTGCTTCTTAAACCAGTACAGTGCCAGAGGATTGAAGGATTCCATGCAGGTGAGGCCTTCATAACTGTCCATCCAGAAAGCCGCGCTCTCGCAAAGTTCCGCCGTTTTCTTAAGATTTTCGGATTTGATTTCCACGACAACAGGCACCCGGCCGTCAATCATTTCAAGAACATCCCGAAACAGGGGAACATGTTCCTTTGAATGAAATAAGTTGACATCCCGGAATTCACTGTAATTCATTTCACTGATCTTTCGATCAATTCCGGCAGTCCGTTTCAGACTGTCATCATGTGAAATCACAAGCTGTCCGTCCTTTGTTTCTCTGACGTCCAGTTCTATTCCATACCCGGCTTCTACTGCCTTTCGAAAAGCCGCCATGGTATTCTCCGGAGCATCTCCGTCATTATCATGAAAGCCACGATGCGCTATGTATACTTTTGAAAATTCGTTCATCCGGTCCCTGCGGCCGTTCTCCGGTCTGATTGCAATCAGCCACAGAACAATCACCGCAAAAATGATATAGATCCAGATCATTCTCTCTTCTCCCCGGCTCAGTATTTGTTGTATTCTATCACAGTCGCAACATATATCACAAGTTTTAGCCGAAAGGTACACAGGCAAAAAATTTATTTTCTATTGTACATTTCATCTTCATCGTGCTATAATATTCTTTGTTGACACGACATGGAAGGTTAGCTCAGCTGGGAGAGCATTCGCTTGACGTGTGAAAGGTCGCAGGTTCGAGTCCTGTACCTTCCATTTAAAAAAAGAAGTTCCGAAATTTCGGAACTTCTTTTTTATTGCCGTAAACACATGCAAATGCCTGCCGGATAAAACTCTCTCCCGGATACGGCTCAAAAACGATTTTGAGGGCCGGGAAAGGGTCTCTCCGGCAGATCAGGCATCTTTTACATTTTTCTCAATATAGTTCACAATGAGTGCCGTCACCTGATTGTAGCTTTCCACACCGGCGGACTGTCCCGCCTGTTTCAGATAAGCATCATTGATCTTCCGGGATGCCTTCGCCGTTTTTCCCCGAAACTTTTTCCAGTACGCTGTATTGTCATTCAGATCCCCATTGGCCTTGTCCGACAGGGTTCCCGCCACACTCTGCCACTTGCTTCTGTCTCTTTTATACAGTTCATTGATACAGTAAATGTATCCCATCATTTCACCGCTGTATCTGATGTCCGTATCCGGTGAATCAATACAGGAAAGATAGGCTGCGAAATTCGCCTCATTTTCAGGAAGAACTCCCTTCAGGTGGGAAAGTTCATGGCTGATGGTAAATGCAATATTATAGTCCGGTATATCCCTGTTATAGTTGGCTTCTTCCGTCCAGGCCGTATAAATTCCCGTCAGATTCGTGCGGGACATGACCTTTGACAGAAAGACCGGCTTCGGCCGCGGATACCACCCTGAAAGAGAGGGATACTTCTCTCCGGTCTCCCGCATATTTTTTCGCACTCGTTCTGCAAGTTCCGCATCATTTTTCATAATTCCATCTGCATCCCGCGATACCTTTTCCGCATCGCAATTGACGTTTTGCGCAAGGACCCTGCAGACGTCCGTAAGTTCCGCCGTGCTGTAGGTATTATCCTCATATCCGTACGTATCGGAAAATGTCGTTCCGAAAAACGGAAGATCCTCTCCCGATTCATACAAAAAGAAAATGATTCCGGCGATAAGAGCCAGATGACTCAGTCCCCGGCAAAATCTCAGGCCGGTCCCTGACTTTTTTCGCACGGCCAAAACAATACAGCTGATCAGAAAGACGGGAATTACGATTACGGCAGCATAAATTAGGATTTCCGCCACCGAAAAAGGGAACACAGACGAAAGCCTTCCGAGTGTATTCACCCAGAAGGCATTTGTCCATTTTCTGTATGCATCTGCAAAGGCTGTGCTTTTTCTCGCTCCGATTCGAAGCACAGCCCCGGTTGCAGCAAAGCCTGCTGCAATTTCCAGTCTTCGAAAGATTCCTTTTGTTTCTCTTTTCTTCGAGCCCTTTTTCATCACTTTATTTCATCAGTTTTTGCTGCTGTCAAAAACCTCATCCTCATCAAAGTCATCGTCATCGAAGTCGAAATCGTCAAAATCGTCTTCATCCTCGTCATCATCATAATATTCTTCGACGCCGTCTTCCTCTTCAGAGTCTTCATCGTCTTTATGTTTTTTCTTCCTCTTGTGGAATTCTTCCCGGATTGCATCTCCGACAGTTCTTGCAATGGAACGCTTGGAACCTCCCTTTTCGGCTGCCTCCTCGTCTCCATCTGTGTCGTCCTTCGAATCATCGAGATAATCGGACCCGTCTCTGCCTTCACTTTTCAGAATGCTCGAAACCATTGCCGCTCTTGCGGCCTGATCTTCATCAACAGGCTCCTCATTTTTTTCCTCTGCGGTATCCGTATCCTGCGGCATTTCTTCTTCGGTTTCCGTAACGGCTGATGTCTCTTTTTCCTCTTTTTCCGCTTCTTCAGGTTCTCCGGAATTTCCCGAAACTTCTGTCTCTTCAGAATCCCGCTGCTCTTCATTCGAAGCAGTATCTTCCGTACTTTCAGCCACCGCTTCGTCCGTCGTCTTTGTCACAGACGCCTGTGCAAAAGCCGCTCCCGCTTCCCAGTTCTTTTCCTGGAAAGAAGTGCGCATGGACTGGTGTACATCATAGCCGTCCTTCTTGAACTCGGAATTGAGCATTTCATATTTCATCGGCACAAGCTTTACGATAAACATCGTGACCGGAAGCTGCTTCAGCTGTTCCGGTGTAATCTTTCTTGCAGCCATGGTATCCAGATATTCCTTGCTCCCAACCGGTACGATCTGAGCCTCGCCTGTAATCTGCAGTCCCTTCGTACTTCCCATCTGCGTAAAACTGTCAAAAATCGTTGCGCAGAATCTGCCGTTGTCCAGTATGCCGCGGAATTTATTTCCGCCCTCCGTAATAATGTAAAACTGTCCGTCCAGATACAGATATTCCAAAGGTGTATTTCTGAGATAATCTCCGGTCGCAGTGGCAAGAGACAGTGTATTATGCGCCTCAACAAAGGTGTCTATTTCTTCAGACAGCTTCTCCTTCTCCATCGGATGCTCCGGCCTGCGCATCAGATTCCCGATCTCGCTCCCGATCCGGTCCGCTTCCGATTCATGTGTCAGGAAATATCCCTCTATACCGCTCAGTCCCGTCATCTTCTCAAGATTTACAATATAATTCATAAATCCGAGATCGGAAAAGCCGATACCGACCATTGCGATTCTCGAATCCTTCATATCGTCTTTATGTGCACGAAGGAATTCCGTCTCCCTTGCCGCAGTGACGGCACCATAAAAGTTGAAGACCATGCAATAACCTTCATATACCGAAAAATCGGCCGGTGCCTCCGAAAGTTCACATACCTTGGCATTGCCGATCAGATAGCTCAGTCTTTCCGCAATCCGTTCCGCAGAGCTCATCTTTCCGTCATATACTAATAATGTTCTAATCATTATACTTCTCCATTACAGGTATGTTTTTGATAAAACCTGTGATAGTATTATACCATGATTCAAACCCCAGATGGGGGACAACATTACTCAGTAAGTCAGATGTTACTGCTGTGCGCAGGGAAGGGGAACTTCTGATGACTGTTATTTTTATCATATTGATTATATGTCTGCTCCTGAGCTTTGGCATTATGGCCTGGTTCGCCTCCGTGGCCGGAAGAGGGCTCATCCGCCCGCGTCTTCCTCGCGGAAAAGACCAGCCCAAGAACCGTTTCGCCGTTGTGATCTGTGCCAAAAATGAAGAGCACGTTCTGGTACATCTCTTCAATAGCATACGGCAGCAGAATTATCCGAAAGATCACTGGCATATCTTTCTTCTGGCTGATCATTGCACGGATAAAACCGCAGATGTGGGAAGAAAATATGATTTTGTTACAGTATATGAGCGAAAAGACGGTAAAACGAACGGAAAAGGGTACGTTCTTGCATGGGGACTTGCGAAAATCTTAAAGGAATACGGCAAACTCTTTGATGCCTTCATGTTCTTTGACGCAGACAATGTCGCCGATAAGAATTTCATGATGCACATGAACGAGGCCCTCAATAAAGGTTCCGATGTCATTCAGGGGAACCGTCTTGCCGGAGAGCCCTATACCACTTATGTCACAAAATGGTATGCCATCTACTGGACCTTATATTCCTTTTTCTATTCTTATCCAAGAGAGAAGCTCGGCTACAGCTGCTTCCTCACCGGAACCGGTTTTGTCGTAAGAAAGAGTCTGATTGAAAAATACGGCTGGAACACTTCCACCATCACTGAGGATGTGGAATTTTCTTTCAGACAGTGTCTTCGCGGCGGAAGAGTCGCCTTCAATGTGGACGCCATCTGTTATGACGAACAGCCCTCGGACCTGAGGACCATGGTCCGACAGCTGACACGATGGTGCACGGGAAGTTATCAGATCTTCAAACGGTATTTTCTGAAATGGGTCCGTGAGTTCACCCTCCGACCTTCCGTAAAGCTCTTTGATAACTTCTGCCTGCTGATGATGGGTCCCGCATCCATCGTCATGTTTCTCGCAAGCAATCTGCTCGGTCTCCTCTTTCCGGTCCGTTTTCCCGGAAGCGATCTGATCAGTATCCTTTTTTTTGCACTCGGAATCATATTCACATGGATCGGTGAACGGGGAACAACGAAATATGTCGGTATTCCGATGTATCGTCTGGGTCTCGCGTTTTACACTTTCCCGATCTTTCTGTGGATTTATATGTTCTGCTCCCTCTTTGCACTCATCTGGCCCCAGAAAGGATGGAAACCGATTGCTCACAAGGGTCTCAGCGAAAACGAATCCCTCGCCGGATCGGAAGAAGCTTAGCCGGAAATTTCCTCGTAATTGCCAAGATAGCGGAACGTCGGACAAAGTTCCTTCAATTCATGCAGAAGTTTTCGAGTCGGTTCTTCTCGCACGGAAGCTTCGAAATCCAGATAAAACCGAAATTCAAAGTCGCGTCCCGGAATCGGGGCGCTTTCTATTTTCAGAAGATTCATGCCCTGATCTGCAAATTTCTGCAGAACAGCGGCAAGTGAACCGGGACGGTGCGGCAATGTCAGAATAATAGAGATACGGTTTGCGCCAGGATAAACAGTCTTCTTTCTGGCAATGCAAAGGAATCTTGTATAGTTATGTGAATTGTCAGCAATGTGACGTCTCAAAATCTTAAGACCGTAAATATCCGCGCACTCCGGTGATGCAATCGCCGCACAATACGGATCCGGATCTTCCGCTACGCGCCGCGCGGAAATTGCCGTATTAAAATAGGGAACTGCCTTTACGCCTCGTCCTAAGGAATGCAGGAATTTTTCACACTGTCCGATTGCCTGCTCATGAGAATAGATTGTCGTCACCTCGCTGAGTTTCGTTCCTTCCTTTGCAAGAAGCTGATGATCAATCTTCAGCCGGTAGCCACGGACAATATTAAAATCCCCGTCGTCGAGAAGCTGATACACAGCCTTCACCGATCCATAGGTATTATTTTCAATCGGAAGCACTCCGTAGTCACACATATCTTCCTGAACCGCCTTCACGACGGCCGGAAACTTGTCAAAGTAAATAAATTTTCCTTCCGGAAAGAGCCGCTTCGCCGTAATCTGCGAATAAGCTCCCTGCACTCCCTGGCAGGCAACAACTGCTTTCTTCGGAAGATCTGCATGATCCGGTTCCAGAAGGAAACCGTCCACTTCCTCAATCGTTTCAGACATGTTCTTCTCTCCTTAATGGATAATCACATCATCTCTGTCATTTCCGCAGACTTCGCGAATTGCAAAAAGCTTCTTTGCCAGCTTATCAAAAGTCTCCGGTGTCAATGATTGCGGGCCGTCGCATTTTGCATGAGGCGGATCATTATGCACTTCAATAATCAGGCCATCAGCTCCGGCCGCGGCTGCCGCCTTGGCCATTGCCGGCACGAGCGCCGATTTTCCGGTTGCATGGCTCGGATCAATGACAATCGGGAGATGCGTGAGCTGCCGAAGAGACGGTATTGAGGCCAGGTCCAGTGTATTTCTCGTATATGTTTCAAATGTCCGGATACCGCGTTCGCAGAGAATGACATTCGGATTTCCTCCCGCAAGAATGTACTCCGCGCTCATCAGAAGATCCTGATATGTGCAGGCCATTCCTCTCTTCAGAAGAACCGGCTTTTTCGTCTTTCCGAGTTCTTTCAGAAGTGAAAAATTCTGCATATTTCTGGCACCTACCTGGAGGATGTCAATATCCTCAAAAAGCGGCAGCTGCGACGCATCCATGATTTCCGTACAGATCGGAAGCCCCGTCGCTTCCTTGGCCGCAAGCAGAAGCCGAATACCTTCCAGTCCCATTCCCTGGAAGCTGTATGGCGATGTTCTCGGCTTAAATGCGCCTCCGCGCAGAACCGTCGCGCCGCTTGCCTTGACCTGTTTTGCAATTCCGATGATCTGTTCCTCTGATTCAACGGAGCACGGTCCGGCAATCAGTGTCAGATTTCCTCCACCGATACTTACCTCATCATTGATCTTCACGACTGTATCATCCGGATGAAACTTTCTGTTCGCCTTCTTATACGGCTCAGATACACGTTTCACGGATTCCACGATGTCCAGCGCTGAAATCAGTTCGTCATCGATAGATGCCGTATCTCCGATCAGCCCCAGTATCGTCTGATGTGCTCCGACTGTCGGCTGTACCTGAATGTTCTGTTTCTCCAGCCAGTTTATCAGATGGTCCAGCTGTTCCTTGTCCGGATTCTTTTTTAAAATGACAATCATCGCGTCTTATCCTCCCTCGGCTTGGTTGCGATATACATGAAAAACTCCCTGCAGAATAATCTGCAGGGAGTCCGCGTTTTCCTTGTATGTCGTGTTTACCTCATCTCATTGCCACAACAACAAAACCCTGCTTCATTTTCGAAAAGCAAAGCTCGTAAAGGCAAAAAAGAAATTGTAAGCACTCATCTGATTCATTTTATTGTCCTCAAACGTCATACTCATGTATATCTGGTCTGGTCACTGAAGTACAGAGCAGATTCTAATATCTCTTCCTCAATGCTCATGGAAAGGATATTAGCACTGCAATCCTTGAAAGTCAACAGCTCAGATGTTTAATCCGCTTGTAATTTCCTTTAAGGATTCACCGGACTTAATAATTGCTTCCTCTTCTTCCTTGGAAACGTGCGGAATATTGACACGTTCAATTCCCTTTGCGCCAAGTACACATGGCATGGAGATGCAGACATCTTCCAGTCCGAACTCACCATGCATCATTGTAGACAGTGGAAGAACTGCCTTTGCATCGTGAAGAATGCACTCACACACATAGGCTGTAATGACAGATACTGCATAGAAAGTCGCGCCCTTCAGCTTGATCACCTTTCCGCCTGCTCCATGTACATCATCAAGAAGCTGCTGATGACTCGGCATCTCAATTTCCGGATGTTCCGATACATACTTGTCAAACGGTTCGCTGTAAATAGATCCTGCGGAAAACGGAATCACGGCCGTTGCACCATGCTCGCCATAAACGCTCAGATGAACATTCTTCGGGCTGACATGCGCATAAGTACCGACTTCGTCTCTTAAACGTGCTG
>CAYYEB010000067.1:0-9393 GCA_964470725.1 uncultured Lachnospiraceae bacterium
TATTAAGGGTTATACCCACGGCGTTGGCTGGTGTGCTCCTCAGCAGGGCGCATGCAAACTTTCTTTGAATGTCAAAGACGGTATCATTCAGGAAGCCCTGATTGAGACAATCGGATGTTCAGGTATGACTCATTCCGCAGCTATGGCTGCTGAAATCCTTCCGGGACTTACCGTTTTGGAAGCTCTGAATACAGACCTTGTCTGCGATGCAATCAACACAGCTATGAGAGAACTGTTCCTGCAGATCGCTTATGGCCGTACACAGAGTGCATTCTCTGATGACGGACTTGCTGTTGGCGCCGGATTCGAGGATCTTGGCAAGGGTGACCGTTCCATGGTCGGTACAATGTACAGCACACTGAAGAAGGGCCCGCGTTATCTTGAGATGACAGAAGGCTATGTAAATGAAATCGGTCTTGATGAGAACGATGAGATTATCGCTTACAAGTATACAAACTTCGGTAAGTTCATGGATTTCGTAAAGGCCGGTGACGATGCAAATGAAGCACTGAAGAAGGCTTCAGGTGCATATGGACGCGTTGATGATGCCAAGAAGTGGATCGATCCACGTAAAGACTGAGAGAGGAGGAGAAGAACATGGCATTATTTGAATCTTATGAAAGACGAATTGACCAGATCAATAAAGTTCTGAACAGCTATGGAATTGCCTCCATCGAAGACGCTGAGAAGATCACAAAGGACGCTGGTCTGGATGTATATCATATGGTTGAAGATATTCAGCCGATCTGTTTTGAAAACGCAAAGTGGGCTTACACTGTAGGCGCTGCAATTGCAATCAAGAAGAACTGCCGCAGAGCTGCAGACGCAGCCGCAGCAATCGGTGAAGGACTTCAGTCCTTCTGCATTCCGGGTTCCGTTGCAGATCACCGCAAGGTGGGTCTTGGACATGGAAACCTTGGCAAGATGCTCCTGGAAGAGGATACACAGTGCTTCTGTTTCCTGGCAGGCCATGAATCTTTCGCAGCCGCTGAAGGCGCAATCGGTATTGCAAATAATGCGAACAAGGTTCGTAAGAATCCGCTTCGTGTTATCCTGAACGGCCTCGGCAAGGATGCTGCAAAGATTATTTCCCGTGTCAACGGATTTACATTCGTGGAAACACATATGGACTACAAGAACAACAAGCTTGTCATCGATGGCGAGACAGCTTATTCCAATGGTCCGCGTGCAAAGGTGAAATGCTATGGCGCCAATGACGTTACAGAAGGCGTTGCAATTATGTGGCAGGAAAATGTAGACGTATCTATTACAGGTAACTCTACGAACCCGACACGTTTCCAGCATCCGGTAGCAGGCACATACAAGAAGGAAAGACTTGCTGCAGGCAAGAAGTACTTCTCAGTTGCATCCGGCGGCGGCACAGGCCGTACACTTCATCCGGATAACATGGCAGCTGGTCCTGCTTCTTATGGTATGACAGATACAATGGGACGTATGCATTCAGATGCACAGTTCGCCGGATCTTCTTCTGTACCGGCACATGTGGAAATGATGGGACTGATCGGCATGGGCAATAACCCGATGGTTGGTGCTACGGTTTCCGTTGCAGTTGCTGTAGAAGAGGCCGCTAAACAGGGCAAGTTTTAAAAATTTGATTTGATTTATAGCCCGGAACCCTAGTGTTTCCGGGCTTTTTTAATGCTTTTGACAAATTTGTAAACAATTAAGATAATTTCATTTACTTACTATGTTTTTGAAGCAATAGAACACACACAGCGCACACACAGCACACTATTTCAGGTTCAACTTATCCATCCTGGCACTTTGACAACGCCCGGGATTTTTTGGGTATTGAAAATCTGCATGGACTTCTTAAAATCAATAGAGGAATAACGAACGCAGAATCACATGTTATACAGGAGGAACAGATAATGCAGCAGGATATGACCAAAGGTTCAATCCTCCCAATTTTACTGAAATTCGTGCTGCCGCTTTTTATCGGCAATGTGTTTCAGCAGCTTTATAATATGGCGGACACAATCATTGTGGGGCGCTATGTCGGAGCAAAGGCATTGGCAGCAGTGGGGTCCACAGGTACGCTGATGTTTCTGATCCAGGGATTTGCGGCAGGCATTACCGCCGGGCTCGGAATACTTACGTCACAGAGGTTTGGTGCGAAGGATGAGGATGGTGTGAAACGTTCGGTCGGCAATGGGATTATTCTGGGAGTACTGATTACAGCACTGTTAACGGCTGTAAGTCTTCTTGCTCTGCCGTTTTTGCTGCGTATTATGAATACGCCCGCTGATATCTTAAAAGACGCGAAAAGCTATATCACAATTATTGTCGCTGGACTTTGTGCGACCATGTTTTATAACATGTTTTCCACGTTCCTGCGCTCTATCGGAAACAGCAGGGCTCCCCTGATGTTTCTTGTATTTTCCGCAGTGCTCAATGTATTTCTGGATCTGTTTTTTATCATAGCATTTCACATGGGAACGGCAGGTGCCGCCATTGCAACAATTATTTCTCAGGCAATTTCAGCTCTTCTAAGCCTTTTTTATATGTTGAAACGTGCACCGATTCTGATTCCCCACAGAAATCAGCTGAGACTTTATAAAGAAGAATCCGCTAATCAGCTGAAAATGGGAATTCCGATGGCGCTTCAGTTTTCCATTACGGCATCCGGTACCATGGTGGCGCAGTCGGCCGTAAATCTCTTCGGTTCCACGGCAGTTGCCGCGTATACGGCGGCATCCAAGGCACAGAATCTTCTGATTCAGGGCTTTTTTTCCATGGGGCAGGCAATGGCCACATATATAGGACAGAATGCGGGAGTGGGAGATATCAGAAGAATCCGCAAAGGAGCGAATTGTGCTGTTGAAATCATTATTGTTTATGCGATAGGAACAGGTCTTCTGGTCTTTTTCACATTGCCGCATCTTGTGGGACTTTTTTTCAGCGGCTCAGTCGATATGAATGCAATGATGCCATATGTGAGGCAGTATATCTACCCGTGCATCCTGACATATCTGTTTCTTGGATTCATCTTTATATTCCGAAATTCGATGCAGGGCTGCGGATACGCGCTGATTCCGATGAGCTGCGGTATTGTGGAACTGATTGCCAGATTTGTGACCGCATTTTTGGGAATGCATTTTCACAGTTACCAGCTTTCCGTCATGTGCGATCCTGCGGCCTGGGTGCTTGCGGGAATCTATTCTCTCGTCTGTTTCAAAATTGTATTGAAGGATTTTGAAAAAAAGCTTTCCTTAAAAGAGATGAAAGTGGAAAAGAAAGTGGCTGCTGCAGTCAAATAAACTTTTTTCGCAAGACGGTCTATGCTATGATTGCAGCAGGTGTGAGGAAGGTATTTTGAAAATTATAAAATACCGGGAGGAAATGCGACGATGAGCAATGAGTCATGGATCACTACGTATACGGGCGAACATATTTATCCGACGAGACCTGAGGCGGATAAGATCAAGATTGAGGATATAGCGCATGCGCTGTCCATGATCTGCCGCGGAAACGGACATGTGAAAACATTTTATTCCGTGGGACAGCATTGTCTTGCCTGTATGCAGGAGGCTGAGGCGGAGGAATTGTCCGTTCGGATTCAGATGGGATGTCTTCTGCATGATGCCAGTGAGTGCTATATGTCAGATGTACCGAGCCCGTTCAAGACGGAATTACCCCGTTACCGTTCGTGGGAAGACCATTTGCTCAATCTGATTTTTACAAAATTTCTGGGTTCTACGCTTTCAAGACAGGAATATGCGGAAGTGAAAAGGATCGATCATGCAATGCTGTATTTCGATCTGGACAATCTTCTGGAAGAACAGGAGGGAGAAAAACCGGATGTTTTGGTGAAACCCTCCTACGAGGTCCGGGATTTTGAAGACGTGGAAGATGAATATCTGCGCCAATTCATAAGACTTAAGGCGGAACTTCTGGCAGAGGTTCCCGATGAAGCGAATCGGGCTGTAAAAAAGATACTATCCCGTCAAAAAAAGTAAAGATTATAAATTTTCAAATAAGAGCGAGGTCGAACTTATCCTCCGGACGCGAATCAAAAACGATTTTGAGCGCCGGAGGATAAGTTTGACCTCGCTTGCCTTCAGGATACTATGACTTTTAGGAATCAGATTTATTACTATCTATCTTCTTTTCCCGAAGTTCCGCAATCTTTTTGCGGTTTCTCTCCGGAAGGAAGAAAAGGAGAATAAACAAAATAGCGATACTGATGACGGAAATCAGGTTATCCATCGGAGAAGTTTCCGTAACGACCATGTGACGGGCGATCAGGAAGATTAATACTTCAGCCACATTCTCAAAGGTGGGTTTGAGAAGCATGTTGATGAACTCGGTACCGACCACAACGTTGAGGGCGGTGCTTAAAAAATCCTCAAAGGCATGTTCATCTTTCAGAAGATTTTTTCCGAGACTTGCCAGTTGCGGAAATAGGTGGACGACACCTATGATAATTGCCGCTGCGACCATAAAGGCAAGCACAATTTCGATGATTTCACTGAAATCTGTCAGAAGCTTTCGTATTTTTTTGAAACCTTCCCGTTCATCCATAACGGCCCCCTGTTTTTATCTGCTAAGAATGAAAAAATGTGCGAAGAGAGGTCAATTCTGATCAGCTCGATCGGAATCAATCCCTGCAGGAGTATCTTGCCATATATCATACCATTCGATGAGTTCCTGTGTCCATGCCGCCGCGGCATTTTCGGCAAGGAAGGTGCGATCGGCTTCTATGGAGGACCAGTTTTCCCATTCTGTCTCATTTTCGGGCATTTTCTGGAGGAGCGCATCTGCTTTTGCAAAACGCAGTTCGGCGGATTCTCTTGTCTTTTTATTAAGATCAAATTCCCAGTCAAAGGATGCCGCGGTAGTAGAAAGCTCTTTGGGCAGATAGCTCTTTTCGGGAACGGATCTCAAACCTTCAATGAGGCGTTGCGCTTCGGCACTATGCGCAGTGTTGAGATCATTTCCGGAAGCAGCTTCACGACTCAGCCTTACGTACGTTTCGTAACCGTACGGATAATAGTGAAGATCTGAGACCCCCTGACCGAAAACCAGAAGTGAGTCGGACAGCTTTTTGAGGAAATATCTGTCATGTGAAACAAAAAGTATGGTACCTTCGTATTGTTCAAGAATGTCTTCAATGGCCTCCTTCGACGGGATATCCATATGACTGGTCGGTTCGTCAAGAATCAGAAAATTCGGCTTCTGATATAAAATGGAGGCAAGAACGAGCCTTGCCTTTTCCCCTCCTGACAGGGAAGAAACTTTTTTGCCGAAATCCGATCCCTGAAATAAATATCCGGCAAGTACGGTATGCACATCTTTTTTCAAAAGATTCGGAAAACGGTCATGAAACCACTGAAACACGGATTTTTCTGACTGAATATTTGCTGAAAACTGATCAAAATAAGCCGGATCAATATGCTGACCGATACGCAGCCCGTGAGAAGAATTCTTTTCCCCATTCATTTCTGACGGAGAAGAGATAATTTTACCGCTGTAAGGAGGTATCATACCTGCAACCGTCTTTAGAAAAGTGGATTTTCCGCTTCCATTCGGGCCGAAGATACCGGTCTTTTGTCCACGCCTTAAGCGAAAGGAGATATCTTTTATCGGAGTGTCATATCCGACCAGAAGATGATCCGCATCGAGTACCAGCTTACTTCCGGGACGCTTCGGAGTGATTCTTCGTACATGGATCAGCTCGGCTTCATCCGGTTTTTCAATTTTATCCATTCTTTCAAGCATTTTTTTGCGGGAACGGGCAAAAGCGGCTTTTCGCGGGCGCTGCTTGAACTTTTTGATCAGATCTTCAAGACGCCTGATTTCTTTTTGCTGAGCAATATAGGCCTTTTCCTGTTTTTGGGTGAGGCTTTTCTTCTGTTTCCTGTAAGATGTATAATTACCGGGATAGCGGGAGAGCTTTCCCTTTTGAATATCCCACACAACATCGGCAGTTTCATCGATAAAATATCTGTCGTGGGAGACGTAAATAACGGCTCCTTTATAATGCCGAATGGCGGATTCAAGCCACTTGGTTGTTTCAAGATCGAGATAGTTGGTAGGTTCGTCAAGAAGCAGAACCTCCGGCTCCAGTAAAAAGACCAGGAGCAGCATGATTTTTGTCTGCTCTCCTCCGGAAAATGTCCGAAGCCTTCTTTTTTTATCTTCGGGAACGAAGCCGAATTTTGTAAAGAGGCGGTCAAAAGAAAGTTCAAATTCCGAAAATCCCAAAGAAAGATTCTGTGATTTCTGATCTTTCATTTTGCGCTTCCAGATGTTCAGGAGCTCATCCTGTACAGATTTTTCCGGATCGGGTACGGCGGACTGATGCAGCATTTCTGCCGTGAAGGCGCGGGATTTATAAATTCCGGACTCGGGATGCTTTTCGTCTGCATCGAGAGAACGCTCACCGGACAGGACTTCAAGAAGTGTTGTTTTTCCGGATCCGTTTCTTCCGACAATGGCAGCCTTTTCGTTACCGCGTATTTCAAAATGAAAGTTCCGGAGAATGATGACTCCATGCCGGCTTACGGTACCGTTTTTTATTTCAAGAAGCATGTTTTCACCTCCGCTGTTCTAAGCTTCAATCGCACAGCCGCATTGACTTTTTATACCGTTACCTTAAAATATAGGATATTATATCATTTTACAAATCACAGAGGAAAAGAGAAATAAATGACGTACTTTACCTGCTTTTTTCTGGATAACGAAAAAGATATTATTGTGAACCTGTATATGGATCTGGATCGGATGTTCTATATGCTGGAGACACCGAATTATTCGACCGGCAATTTGATTCGAAATCTTGCAAAACTCTGTGATCTGCCGCTTTCGAAAAATGAGGAAGGCCGTCTGGTTATTCGAGGCGAAGTTCCGTGTTATATTGATGCGGATAACCGTGAAGTATACATTTTCAGACTTGGAAATACGAAGTGTGCAAATATTTATCCAGATGGACGAATTGAGATGAAGGCGGCAATACCGGCCATTTCCAAGACACTGATGAGTCAGACAAGAGACTATCGTCTGGATATCTCAAAGACCATTTTCAAAACCTATATCAGAAAGGAACTGAAATTCCGTGCGGATCTTCATACGCATATGAACGGAAATCTTGCACCGGATATTCTGATTGCGCTCGGAATCTATCATCAGATCCGTTATCCGCTGTACTATGTCAGAAAGCTGAATCTGAAATTAAGTGATCGACAGGAAAATCTGCTGATGAAACAGCGGGCTAAGGTTGCCAGACAATTTGTGGATTCCAATCTGAAGGGAAAATATCTGGATCGCAAAATTAATGACAATACGTTTATCAATTTTGCAGATCTGATCTTCGGAAATCTTGATAATGCGGAACAGAATATTGTGAAAATACGAACCTCGCTTGCAATTATGAAGGATGGACAGGCGGTTTTTACGAATCTGGAAAAGGTCTATTTGTATCGGTATGTATTTGCCAAGGGAGAGGAAAGCAGCGAAAAGATTAAGCTTGGCAATATAGACAGTATTCCGGATCGTGATGTGAAAAATGCTCTTTCCCGGATGCTGAAGGATGGTGAGACAGCGGAGTACCGCAATAATTCCATATTTCAGGATTGCCTTCTGTGGATCGCACGAACCTATCAGCGGTACGGCATCAAATATGCGGAGATCAGCGATACAACTCTGGTGAAAAAATATGAATCGATTCAGATGCTGGAGGAAGTCCATGCCATCATGCCGAAAATATATCGGGAGACCGGCGTGATGATCCGTTTTCTTGCGGCTCTTCGGAGAATCCCTCTTACTATCGTGAAGGATCGTGTGACTCCGTCCGATTACCTGGAAAAGAATCTTATCGTGCTTCGGGCAGTTGCACCGGATCCCTATGTTGCGGGGTGCGATTTTGTGGGTGAGGAGATCAACGATATTATCACATTGAAACCGGTTTTTCGCGAAATTGTGAAAATTGCCGCAAAAGATCCTGATTTTGTGATACGGGTTCATGCCGGAGAAAATGACAGCCAGAAGGATAATATTGAGCACAGTATCGCATGTGTGCGTGACTCGCTTGCGCCGGGGCAGAAAATGCCGGTCATGCGGCTTGGGCATGGACTTTATACATACAGCCTGAAGTCCAAAAAAGGGCAGAAAGTTCTTCGGGATCTGAAGGAAAATAATGTGGTCCTGGAATTCCAGCTGACAAGCAATGTCCGGTTGAATAATTTAAATGGACTTGAAAATCATCCGCTTCGAAAATACCTTGCGGAGGGAATTCACTGTGTGCAGGGAACTGATGGCGCAGCTCTCTATGGAACAAACTCAATCGATGAACAGCTTGCGCTTGAGAAGATGCTGGATCTGACACCCGATGAAATGATGTCCATGAAGAAGACGGAAACTGCAATTATAAAAAGAAGCGAAGCAGTATATTCCCGGAAAAAACGGGAGTTTCACCAGATGCGGGAGGGGAAGACGATTGAGGAATTCCTTCTTTCGCGTATGAACGATGAGTGGATGCCGCAAAAGCTGAATCTTTCCCGTACGCACAGGCTTGATGCGTATTCCGAATTGAAGTCACAGGTTCGGGAACTGCCATGGGACAGAATACCGGTTGTATTGATGGGCGGAAGCTTTAATTCGGATAAACGGTCCACAAGAATGACGAAAGAGGGCATTGCGCAGCTGCAGCAGGCAATGGACGTTCTGGATCCGGAAGAAGCATTTTTTGTGATCGGTCACAAGGTGAGAAGCTATGAAAAATATCTGATCGAACACAATAAGAAGGGCTTTGACATATTTGCCGTTGTACCGGCTCTGATTTCACGGGAAGAGAAAAGAAACCTTGTGGAGGCCAAAGTTTCCATCCGGGTTTCTCCGGAAATCGAAGGAATGGGGATTTATAAGAGCTTTAACTACGAAATTTTTGAACGGCGTCCGTCTATCGTACTGGGATTTGACGGCAATTCAGCGGGACTGAATCTGATTCAGGAAGCAAGAAACGGCAAAGGTCACTCTGAAATTTTCATTTTTGACAAGAGCACAGCGTTAAAGGAAAAAGCGGTTTCCCTGGAGGGATATATTCATTTCTTCGGAAAATCCGATCCGCTTGCAAACCAGATTGAAAGATGCATTGCGCAAAGCACGGGAGGAAGAGAACGGATATGAATCAAAGAGCTCCGGAAAAAAACGAATTTATGAAAAACAGTATTGCAAGGGGGCTTTTTGCGGCCGCATCCATGATTGTGGAAGTGGTATGGATTATACTGATGTTCTGGATTCTGAATCGGCATTTCAGAATTCTGGAAATAGCGCAAAGAGTTCTGGCTCTTATTTTTACACTCAGCATCTATGGAATGAAGCGCAATGATGGAATTAAATATGCCTGGATTATGCTGATATTGGCATTTCCCC
>CAYYEB010000068.1:0-9368 GCA_964470725.1 uncultured Lachnospiraceae bacterium
CTTATCCTTACTCGTATTGGCGCTGACCGATGCCGCTGCCTTGGACGCCTCCTGGTTCAGTTCTTCCGTCGACTCCTTGGCCGAATTGTCCGAAACACTCGACGTGCTCAGATACTGCTGCGCATTTTCCGCCTTCTGTGTTCCCGGATACGCGTCGATGATCTCCTGGAAGATCTTATCCGCATTCGCGGTATCTCCCTTCAGTCTGTATGCATGTGCCAGATAATTCAGTGTATCATAATCCGTGCTGTCGATTGCCCTTGCCTTCTCCAGATTCGTGATGGCCGTATCATAGTCGGCGCTTCCGAATGCATCCAGGCCGGCCTTCTTATAGATGGACAGCATCGAAGACTGCAGCTGCTCCGTCAAAAGGTTGTAGACATCCTTGGCCTCTACCGAGAGCTGAGAAGAGTCCACCGATCCGAGTGCCGTTGCAGCCGTCTCATTCTGTTCATTGTGATAGGCATCCACGGCCTTCAGGAGATTTTCATTCGCCGTCGTCTTCGCATTGGCCGTATTGATCTGCGCATTTGCACTGCTGACGGTCTGCTGCGACTTCTGTATCTGCTGATTAAGAGCCTGTGCCTGTGCGGAGTAAACTGCCATATCAGAAGAATATCTCGTCACCTTCTCATTGGCCTCCCGGTTCACATTTCGAATACGTGCCGGAATAAACAGGAACCAGATTGCTGCAGCTCCGATGGCCACTCCGATCAGGATATTCAGAACCGTCATCCGCATGGTGATCGGCCTTACGGAAACAGATTGAATTCCCGTTTCATCGTTCTCAGCCGCTGTCCGTCCGTTTCCCCGGTCTCTGTGCGGCCACAGTGAAATCCTGTTCTCAAGAGATGTGGTCGTACCGGTCTGCTCATCCACTTCCTTCAGAAAACGAAGCGTCGTCGTATTGGTCTTGTCAATGCGTATTGCCTTCTTGAGAAGTTTTCTCGCCTTCTCATACTGTTCCTTATGAATATATAAAAGGGCAAGCAGATGGTACGCCTTCACCAGCTTCGGATTCTGAGCCAGAATCTTCTTCAGCTGGATCATTGCGACATCTTCGTTACCCTCCTGACAGTTTTTCAGTGCAATATTATATTTTTTTATGGTCTGATTGATCAGATCCAGCCGGTTTGCATCTTTTTGCAGATTTTCGATATAATCTGTCGCAATATTGTTGTCCGGCTGCATATTTTTGGAAATAACCCATTCCGACAGCGCGGCAACAACTTCCCCGGTCTCAAAATAGACAAGTCCCAGAAGGTTCCTTGCCTGTATATTTTCCTTATTGAATTTCAGGCTTCGCTTCAGCTGATCGATTGCTCCGCTTAAGTCACGGACCTGGGCCTTTTCAAGTCCCTGATTATAATAAAGTCCGGACAGCACGATTGCCTGTTTCTGCACGGAAACATCGCATCCGCAGTTCGGGCAATAGGCGGAATCCGTCAGCTCTGCGCCGCAGTTCATACACTTCATCGCTTATTATCCTTCTCGTTTTCCGATGTTTCCTTCATCATTTCCTTCAGGATGTCAATCACATCCGTCAGATCTCTGGAATAAATAGCCCCTTCTGCCTCATCCACATCAAGACTCGGCTTAAACTTTTTCAGTTCCTCTTCGTAATTGATCAAAAATATTCCCCCAAGCCATGCATCGTGGCATTTTTCTTCTTCCGCCGGATACCTTCTGTATCTTCCGGCGCTCACTCATTCTCTTAAGTGTCCCTTCTGTCTTCATAAGTTAAGGCCTGCCCGATCAGATACAGGCTGCCGCAGACAAAAAGCTCCGCATTTCCACGTCTTTCCTCCGCTTTCTGCAAAGCTTCCTCCGGGTCCCGGATCACCGTAACATCTGCTGCTCCCGCTTTTCGAAAAAGTTCCGCAATCTGCACGGCATCCGTACGGCGTTCTCCGCCGGCCTCCGAAACTATGATATAGCTCCAGTGCACGCTCTGTACAAGATCTCTGATCATATCGGTAAAATCCTTATCATTGACGACTGCAAACAAAAGTCCGGCCGGTCTGTTCCCTGAAATATCCTTCACAGATTCCAGAAACCTTCGGATTCCGTTGTCATTGTGTGCGCCGTCAAGCCAGACGTGAGGACGGATTTCTTCCATTCTTCCGGGCCAGACCATGGAACGGATTCCTTTTCGGACCGCATCCCCGGTAAGATTCTTCCACGCCTCAGGATCGCTCTCCCGGAGTGTCTTCAGCGCCAGCACCGCAAGAGCTCCGTTCTCAGCCTGATAAGAAGCATACTGACCTGTCTCAAACTTATGAAGTTTATCATAGCCGAACACAGTTGAAAAATCAATCTTTCCGCTTTGATTGCGGATTGCGTGATAGTCCTCTTCCTTCAAAGGCACAGCCTGAACTCCGAGTTTTTGTGCATGTTTTTCTATAACCGCTGCCGCCTTCGGATTATCCGCAGCGTACACGCACGGACTTCCCGCTTTCATGATCCCGGCCTTTTCCGACGCGATTTCTTCGATCGTATTTCCCAGATACTGCATGTGATCCATACCGATCGAAGTGATCACCGTAAGTGCCGGATGCTCTATGGCATTCGTTGCATCCAGCCTGCCTCCAAGACCCGTCTCCATGACCGCGACGTCCACTTTCTGCTCCGAAAAATAAACCGCCGCCATCAGAAACAGGAACTCAAAGTAAGACGGATGTCCGGCGCCGTCTGCCTCCATTTTCAAAGAGACGTCACGCACTTCTTCAAACGCATGCAGAAAACTTTCATCATCGATGTCCTTCCCATCGATCCGGATCCGTTCATTGATCCGTACAAGATGAGGAGACGTGAAAAGTCCTGTCTTTCTTCCGCTCTCCTTCAGCACAGACGCCAGAAATGCCGCCGTGCTTCCCTTGCCGTTCGTTCCCGCTATGTGAATCGACGGAAAATTTCTGTCCGGATTGCCGAGGAGCGTCAGGCACTCCCTGGTATGCTCGTTGGAATGCTTCGATGTGAACTTTACGATGTTGTCAATATAGCTGCATGCTTCCTGATAGTTCATAATTCACTTTTTATTGTATGTAAATTCACTTCCATGTCGTACACGGATTCAGATTATGGCCTGATTGTTCCGGGCGTCCGAGTGACGCCGGTTCTTACATGAGTGCAAGCCGCAGGCGCAGCACGAATTTAGAACCGCTGCGAGAACGAGCGAGTGGAAGCATCCCGGAACAACAGGCCATAATCTGAATTAGCCAACTATGATTCCGTCTGATCCGCCAGCCGTCCCACGCCGTACACCAGCGTATTGGACGTGCTCAGAACCTCATGGCCGTCGGAATTCGCCTCTACGGCCACATTGACCCAGTCCCCCTTCTTCAGGTCTGTATCGTGGACCAGCAGATGCGTACTGTCGATGTAAGTTGTATCTTTGATCTTATCATTGACCTGCAGCTTACACGACTGCGTAAAGTTCTCTCCGGTCACGTACCAGCTGTCGTCATCACCGTCGACCTTCCGAATCTTCGATACCGTAATCGGCTTTACCCCCATTGCAAGGTGGGACGGAGAATAGGGATTCGTCTTTCCGTAGACATACTGTTTGCCGTAAAGAATATCGTACATCAGCGTCTGCATATCATAAAGATAGCTGCTCTTTCCCGTCATCGTCTGCTGAAAACGGAACATGGTCCCGTCATGAATGCCCAGCCGGTCAAACAGCTTTGCCACGGCCTGGTAGGCAATCAGAGTCCCGTCCTTCTGTTTTAAACCGATATTATCCCAGATCAGATAATTCGTATCAAATACCGTATTGGTCGTCAGATCCGAATCCTTCAGTCCCATTGTCGGAAGATGATCTCCGTAGAGCATCAGCACCGTCGGTTCGTCCCGCTTTGAAAGATCCTCGATCAGAGATTCCACAAACTGATCCTCTTCATAGATCTGATTTGTATAGTACTCCCACGCGTTATTCTTTTCGGATGTGGAGGCTCCCGATACTTTGATTACCGGATCGTTCAGCACAGGTTCCGTCGGATACGCGCCATGGGGCTGTACCGAAACCACATAGACAAAGTCCTTATTTTCTGAGGAATTGAGCGCATCATTGATCGGTCCGATCAGGTTCCGGTCCCGCATCCAGTCATTTTCATTGACATCATCCTGTGTGTTCATGTATTCCGCGGATGTAAATGTGCTGAATCCCAGATAGGAATAGACCGTATTTCTTCCATAGAAAGTCGCCGTGTTGTCATGGACCGCATGGGTACTGTATCCGAGTTTTGAAAGAGTCGTCGCTGCACTCTCGCAGGTATGCTCTTTTAAGATTCCCTTATACGGATACTCGCCCGGTCCGAAGAAACGCAGAGACATACCGGTCAGCGTCTCAAATTCCGTATTCACCGTACCTGCCCCGACGGTCGGCACCCTGTAAAGGCCATTCGAATACTGTTTGGAGAGTCTGTGCCAGTTCGGAAGCGGATCCTGACTGAACTTCAGCCATTTCACTTCGGTCGGATCAAAGAAGGATTCCAGCTGGCAAATGATGACATTCGGCTCCTTACCCTTCTTTAATGTGTCCGCCTCCGGCTCTCCTTCTTCCTTTATAATGCTGTCCACAAGCTTCTGTGAATAGTTGTTCGGCTGGGAAATACCCGTATCAAACACCGTGACCGAAAGACTGTAGGGGAATCCGTAATCAAGGTAAGCAAATGCGATATTGCTGAAATAATTTGAAAGCTGCCGCGTATTGAGGAGATATTGCGTCAATCCCGCCAAAACAGCACAGGCCACGGCAAATCCGGGAATAATGATCTTCCAGTGCCGCTTTCCCTCATATTTTGCGGTCTTAAAATACATCCGCACCGCAAATGCAATCAGAACGATGACACCAATGATCACCAGTACAACTTCCACTGCGCTGAAGTACTTTCCGGCAACCCCGCGCAGCTCGCTGAACATACCAAAATCCGGACCCGTCAGCGGAGTCACCCGATTGGCAAGAATGATTCCGTTGGCAGCCCCGAGGCCGAACCAGATTCCGAATATTAAATACCGCAGAAATTTTCTTCTTCGGAAGAAGAAGACAATCAGCGTAGTTACAAAGATCAGATAGGCATTATAAAAAAATACCTTTGTCCGATGATCGACAAAAGTCCAGGCATCCGCAATCGAATGCCTGGCCATGGCTTCAATAAAAAAATACAGAACGACACTTGCGAGAAACTGCAGCAAAACGGCGTAGCGGTTGCCGAAGGCAACCCACTTTTCCTTTCTCGCCGCCTGCTCCGCCGTCAGATGCTTTTCCTTATGCCTTATACCTTTCAAGCTGTTCCTCAATCTGCTGTTTCATTGCCTGATATTTTGCCAGCTTGTTGCGTTCCTCTTCAACCTTCGCCGCAGGTGCCTTGCTGACAAAGTTCGGGTTATTCAGCATTCCGTTCGAACGGGCAATTTCCTTGTCCATCTTTTTGTTTTCCTGTGTCAGACGCTCAATTTCCTTGTCACGATCCACCAGTTCATTGAGCGGAATATAGGCTGTGACACGGCTTGTCACAACAGTGACCGCATCCTCTCCGATTCCCTTCGCCGTATCCCGGATTTCAATATTCGAAGCAAAGAGCATACGTTTCATGTCACCGAGAGTCTTCTCCAGAACGCGGAAGTCCTCATTGGCAGATGCGTCTTTTCCGACAAGAATGAGTTCTGTCTTTTTCTTGTTCGGTACACTGCGCTCCATGCGGATGTTACGGACGCCTTTTACAAGCTCAATGTACTCACTGATCAGCCGTTCCGCCTCCGGATCGTTCTTCTTCTCATCATATTCCGGCCACTTTGCGGTCATGATGGTTTCCTCTTCCGGATTCAGAGTGCAGTAGATTTCCTCCGTAATGAACGGCATATACGGATGCAGAAGCTTCAGGGCCTGGCTCAGAACGGTCTTCAGTGTCCAAAGAGCCGCATTTTCCGTGTCCGTATGCAGACGAAGCTTTGCAAGTTCAATGTACCAGTCGCAGAACTCATCCCAGAGGAAGTCATGGATCTTCTGAACGGCGATGCCGAGTTCAAACTTATCCATGTTCTCGGTCACCTCTTTCGTGACCGTATTGACTCTGGAAATGATCCATCTGTCCGCAGGCTGCAGTTCCTCCGGCTTCGGCTCCGCAAGATCTCCGTCCGGAAGGTTCATCATGATGAAACGGCTCGCATTCCAGACCTTATTTGCAAAGTTCCGGCTTGCCTCCACCTGTTCCCAGTAGAAACGCATATCATTGCCCGGTGCGTTGCCCGTCACCAGTGTCAGGCGAAGCGCGTCAGCGCCGTATTTATCGATGACCTCAAGCGGATCGATGCCATTGCCCAAAGACTTGCTCATCTTGCGTCCCTGGGAGTCCCGGACAAGTCCGTGGATCAGAACATGATGGAACGGTACCTTTCCGGTCTGTTCGATTCCGGAAAATACCATGCGGATGACCCAGAAGAAAATGATATCGTATCCGGTGACAAGTACATCCGTCGGATAGAAATATTCGTATTCCGGTGTCTTCTTCGGCCAGCCAAGGGTACTGAATGGCCAGAGAGCCGATGAGAACCAGGTATCCAGCGTATCCGGATCCTGCTCCAGCTCCGTGCAGCCGCACTTCGGGCAGGACTTCGGCATTTCCTTCGCCACGACAATATTGCCGCAGTTCTTGCAGGTGTATGCCGGGATTCTGTGTCCCCACCAGAGCTGTCTGGAAATGCACCAGTCATGGATATTTTCCAGCCAGTGAAGATAAATCTTGTTAAAGCGTTCCGGAACAAATGTCAGAGACCCGTCCTTGACAGCCTGAATTGCCGGTTTCGCCATCTCATCCATCTTCACGAACCACTGCTGCTTGATCATCGGTTCGACAGTCGTGCCGCAGCGATCATGTGTGCCGACGGAATGTGTGATCGGAACAACCTTCACGAGAAGTCCCTGCTCCTTCAGATCCTCGACCATCTGCTTTCTGGCCTCGTATCTGTCAAGTCCGGCATACTTGCCGCACTTGTCGTTCATCGTTCCGTCATCGTTTAAGATATTGATCTCTTCAAGATTATGACGCTTTCCGACCTCAAAGTCGTTCGGGTCATGAGCCGGCGTAATCTTCACGCAGCCGGTCCCGAATTCCTTATCCACATAGGAGTCCGCAATGACAGGAATCTCACGGTCCGTCAGCGGCAGCTTCAGTGTCTTGCCGACAATGTCCTTATATCTGTCGTCATCCGGATTGACTGCAACGGCCGTATCACCCAGCATTGTCTCCGGACGGGTCGTCGCGATTTCCACGAACCTTCCCGGTTCACCGACAACCGGATAATTGATGTGCCAGAAGGAACCCTGCTGGTCCACATGTTCCACTTCCGCATCGGAAAGGGATGTCTGACACTTCGGGCACCAGTTGATGATACGGGATCCCTTGTAGATATATCCCTTCTTATATAAGTTAAGGAAAACTTCCTGTACCGCTTCAGAGCAGCCTTCGTCCATGGTGAAGCGTTCCCGCTCCCAGTCAGCCGAAGAACCCAGCTTGTGCAGCTGAGTCATGATGCGGGTGCCGTATTCTTTTCTCCACTGCCAGCAGTAATCCAGGAACTTTTCACGTCCGATTTCATGTTTATCGATGCCCTTATCCTTCAGAGCATTTGTCACCTTGACCTCGGTTGCGATCGCCGCATGGTCGGTTCCCGGCTGCCACAGAGCCTCATACCCTTCCATCCGCTTCCAGCGAATCAGAATATCCTGCAGTGTGTTGTCGAGCGCATGACCCATGTGCAGCTGGCCGGTAATATTTGGCGGCGGCATAACAATAGTGAACGGTTTCTTGTCCGGATTGACCTCTGCATGAAAGTACCCGTTGTCCAGCCATTTCTGGTACAGACGGTCCTCAAGGCCCTTCGGATCGTATGTTTTTGCAAGTTCTTTTCTCATAATCAATTTTCTCCAGAATTACATGGAATGAAAGCCCTGCAGAAGTGCAGAGCATATATCGATACTATACTCTCGTTCGGAAAGTCGGTCAACTCTGGCAGTTGTAAAATGGCACATATTTCAACTGTTTAAGCGGCTCAAAGCTGACGGTCCTCAGGTCACGGCCTGTAGCCTGCAGGAACTGAAAAGTACCATTCTATTCAGCGGCGCTCTATTATCTGAGATTGAAGACTATAATACCGGCAATGATCAGAATATTCCCGATAATCTTCTTCCGTGTCACCGGCTCCTTAAAGAACAGCCAGGACAGGAAGACCACCCAGACGTTGCCGATGGATTCCATCACCGGTCCCTGATGGACTTCCACACCCTTGCCGTATCCGATGACGCCCAGAAGCATGCCGGCAAACATCAGGAAGTATCCGACGATGACCTTCCAGTTCAGGTACTCGCGGATCACGCTCGAGTGCGGCTCCATCGCCGCTTTTTTTAACAGCATCTGCGCAAATGAGGCGATCGTGGCCGAAAGCGCAAACATAAAGATCCATGGATTTATACTATTCAGCATCTTGATTCACCAATAAAATTCCAATAAATACAATGATAACGCCTGCCACGTTCTGCCAGGTGATCGTTTCATGAAACAGGACAACGCCCCACAGCATGGTCCAGAAGATTGCAAATGCCCGGTTCGCATAGGCGATGGACAAATCGAATTTTTTGATGATCTGCTGCCAGAACACCGCATAGATTCCCAGGCACACGACTTCCATGAAGAGCCAGAATACCCCGGCCCAGCTGAGCCAGCGAAACCGGATTCCAAAGAGCGAGATCGATCCCGGGTGGCTTGATGCCAGTTTGGAGCAGACGGAGGATCCGGTATAGACCACAACCGCCATCTGAATCAGTATCATGGAAAGAACGGTCATCTTTTTCTTTTCCGGCTGCACCACCGGCTTTTGTTTCGGCATAAGTTTCCGCCCCTTTCTTGTCTTATCTTAACAATGGTTTCATTGTAATCGGTGAAGAAGATGGGTGCAAGTGGATTGTGGCGTAGCGCCTTTGCACCCATTGATTGCGGAGAAGCAAATAATCCTGTAAAAGCGGTTCTGCAACTCAGCGTTCACGAAACTATTATTGCATCAAAAACAGGTTCTGGGAGTCGAAGTCCGTGATCGGATCAGCAATTCTGCGAAAACCGGTGTAATTGCGACCGGAATGCCCAGAGGTGAGAATGCCATGGGCGAAACTGATGACACCAGCAACACGAAAAGCCCAGTGGAACTGGAACATATGAAGGCGGATCTCGGTGAAATCAGCAGCAAGAAGGCTTTTGCGGTCTTCTCTTTTTAAGTTGACTGAAAACTCGTCAAAGCCTACAATAGGGTTAAAAGGAGGATTGTACCTTTGGAGAAACAGAACAAGACTGAAATCAACGATATGCAACGCGCTG
>CAYYEB010000069.1:0-2481 GCA_964470725.1 uncultured Lachnospiraceae bacterium
TATATAGGGGTTGTGATTATGGAGAATTAATCTTCAGCGATAACGTTGTATTTCTGTTCGAATTTTTCTTTAGGCTGGACGAGGATCATGATTCCTCTGATGACGCCTACAATGGCCGGAATGCCGGTCCAGCAGAATACGAGATCCAGGATGCCAAGGCCGATTTTTCCCATATAGAAATTGCCGAGACCGATATCTCCGAGTACAAGATGGAGGATGCCGGCGGTTGTCTTGTTCTTACGCTTCAGGTTGGAAACAGCTGGCTGCTGGTATGTCTGTTCTACAGGCGGCTGCGTCTGTGTTGTGTTGACGGCCTGTTCTACAGGAGTATTCTGAATCAGTTTTGTTCCGCAGTTTGTGCAGAATGGTGTGCCAGGTTCTACAGTTGCTCCACAGTTCGGACAGGTGTTGTTTGTCATAATATTCCCTTTCTTTTGTTGGAAGTATTTCGGAATGCGAAGCCCATGAAACTCAGCTGTGTTCGCTTCCGAATGTTTTATCTTATGGTTAAGATTCTATCAGCTTCCCGGAAACGTGCGCGTACAATGCTGCAGGATTAATGACAATTATGCAGGGCTTTTGTACATAGGTTCACGGGTTATGTTTCAGATTTCCAAAGCCAAAATCGTTGCACGAATATGGAGAGCGTGGCTTTTGAACCCTGTATCATTAGTTGATGAAACTGTATTGACAAACGACAACTGTACTAATATACTTAATACAGTTAATACAAACAGCCACAAGTGAAGGGAACGATCCATGAAGTTTATCGATTATCAGGATGGACGTCCGATTTATGAACAGATTGCGGAATCCTATAAGACGCTGATCTTAAAAGGCGTGCTTGAACCGGATGAGAAGATGCCATCGGTCAGAAAGCTTGCCATGGAGCTCTCCACGAATCCGAATACGGTGCAGAGAGCTTATGCGGAGCTGGAACGGCAGGGATTTCTGTATTCGGTAAAGGGAAAGGGCAATTTTGTCAAAGGCGGCCCGAACCTGAAGGAGAAGAAGAAACAGGAACTGCTGGGCAAACTGGAGAGCGTGTTTCAGGAGGCGGAAGAAGTCGGTATCGGCAGAGAAGAACTTCTGAGTGCGGCCGGCATACGTTCTGAACAGAAGAAGACAGAACATACAGGTTCTTCCAAAGAGCTGAATGAAGTGCCGACGGATCATCGGAATCCGGACAGCGGAGCGCAGGTACGGAATGAGTCTGCAAATGGGGAGGGATGAATATGATTCAGGCAAAACATCTGACGAAAAATTTTGATGAGGTGAAGGCTCTGAATGATCTTTCCCTTAAAATTGAAGAAGATCAGGTATTCGGCCTGGTTGGGACGAACGGAGCCGGAAAGAGCACTTTCTTAAATCTTGCCGCGGGAGTATTTCGGCCGACATCCGGAAGCGTCAGCATCGACGGACTGGAATCCTGGGACAACCCGAAAGCAAAGGAGGGATTCTGCTATGTTTCGGATGATCCGTATTTCTTTCCGAACGGCACACCAACCGATATGGAGAAGTATTATCTGAGCATGTATCCTTTTTTTGACCGGACACTCTTTGTAAGGCTGATGCACGATCTGGATCTGAATCCGAAGAGACGAATCGCGACATTTTCCAAAGGGATGAAGAAGCAGCTTGCCATCGTTCTGGGGATCTGTACGCAGACGAGATATCTGCTCCTTGACGAGACGTTCGATGGCCTGGATCCGGTCATGCGACAGGCAGTGAAGTCGCTTTTCGCGGAGGAAATGGACAGACGGGGACTCACCCCGGTGATCGCATCGCATTCTCTGCGTGAGCTGGAAGACATCTGTGATCATGTCGGACTGCTTCATAAGGGAGGACTCATTCTGTCTGAAGATCTCAATGAAATGAAACTCGGAATTCTGAAGCTGCAGTGCGTTTTCAAAAATGCGGAGGGAGTTACGCAGGCTTCTTCGCATCTGAAAGTTCTGACACATGAAACGCACGGAAGACTCCATGTCTTTACCGTGAAGGCATCGAGAGAGGAAGTGGAGAAGGTATTCTGCAATATTCCTACCGTGTTTTTTGAAATTCTTCCGCTGACCCTTGAAGAGGTCTTTATCGCGGAGACGGAAGGCGCAGGATATGATGTGCGCAGTCTGATCATTCACTGAGAAAAGGAGTCGATGAGATTATGTCGGAGAAAAATAGAACTATTACAAATCGTACGATTCAGAAGAATCTGTTTCGCAGACGCCTGTGGGTGATCGCCATTTCGTTACTTTTCTTTTTCCTCTATTATGTCGGATTCGTATCGCTTACCTTTGCGGGTATGCAGAATGATGTATGGAAACATACGGATATATTGCGCAGATCCAAAGAATTATTTGGTGCAGACGGCAATGCAATTGTGATGCTGATTACGGTTCTTCTGGCGGTACTGTCCGGAATAGAAGGCTTTTCATGGATGGACAGGAAGCAGCAGATTTTGTTTTATGAAAGTCTGCCGGTATC
>CAYYEB010000069.1:2581-4955 GCA_964470725.1 uncultured Lachnospiraceae bacterium
GAGATGTTTTCCACGTATGCGGTAGCTGATACAAGATGGACACATGTTTTTTCACCGCTGACATCCGAGATACGGACAATTTCGCCGGGAAAGAGCATTTTGCTGAACCTGATTGGCGGAGTGGTATTACTGAGTCTTGCCTATATGGTATATCGGAAATTCCGGAGAAATGAAGATGCGGGAAAGGCCGTCCTTTTTGCACCGGTACGCTGGGGTGCAAAAATTGCGGTGACGGCATTGTCTGCGTTTTTTGTAGGCATACTGGCGTACAGCAGCATCAATAACGCCTCAGGCACAGGATACTCCATTGTGGCAATGATTGTCACTGCCGTGATTGTCGGCGGTGTAATGGAAGTGATCTATACTTATAATATAAAGTCGGCTCTGAAACATTTTTTGGCAGTTCCGATTGCGGCAGGAATCGCAGTTCTGGTATTTTGCAGCTTCCGGTATGACTTCTACGGATTTGACAGGTGGCTGCCTGATTCTTCAAAGGTGGAAAGCGCATATTTAGTCGATCAAAACTATTACGCAGGTTATTATCTGGAAAATGGAAAGTATCTGTCGCCATCTGATTCATTTTACCGGAGCTATATGCATCTGACAGATACGAAAGCTGTCAATGCGGTATTGAAGGCCGGAGAGGATGCCTACCGGAATCCGGAAACCAAAGAAAAAATACTGAATAATAAGATTGATACGGTAGATCTTATGATTGGATATCGCATGAAGAACGGGAAAGAGGAAAAGCGATCATTTTTGCTTCCAGTCACGAAGGAAAACGGGAAGATTCTGGACGCTGTCATCGGAACAGACAAGTTTCGGGAAGGGTATTTTCAGATTTATCATGACGGTTTCATCGAAAAGAACTTAAAAGGCGGTGAGATTTCTTATTGGAACGGCAGTGATTTTGCAAATCCATACAAGATCGCGACAGATGGTGTCTATGCGGAATTCAAAAAGGCATACCTGAAAGATATCCGGAAATTTAATTTTACTATGGCAAACAGAGGCCACATCATCGGAGAACTGCGGGTCAGTCGTGACGCAAGGGAAACCGGAGAGGAAAAAAAGCCGAACTATAGCATCGATTATCCGGTCTATAAGGAATATGATAATACGATCGCTTTCTTAAAAGAGCATGGACTCTATCAGAAACCGCTTGATAAGGATTCTCAAACTGTAAACCTTCAGGGACCGTTTTATAACGGAAACTGATAAATGTATCTCCCCGGCCCTCAAAATCGTTTTGATTCGGGTCCGGGGAGATACTTTGCTGATAAATAATTTTCTGCCTTAGAGCTCTCTTACACTGCTTCCTTCCTGAAGCTCAAAGGAAATGACTTCATGAATTTCTTCGGAACTGTTTTGTATGCAGTTGAGCAGAATTTCCGTTCCGCGACATGCGAGCTTTTCAATATCCTGACGAATGGTCGTAAGACGGGGATGCACATAGCGGGCAAGCTCAATGCCGTCAAATCCCATAACGGAGATATCCGACGGTATCCGCTTGCCGCTGTTGTAAAAGGCACGTATGGCGCCGATCGCCATCATATCCGACATGGCAAAGACAGCGGTCATATCCGGATATTTCTGCATGAGATCCATGGCTGCATCATATCCGCCCTTCAGGTTGTAGTGGGAATAGCTGAAGCATTTTTCCGGATCGAACGGAAGATTGTGTCTGAAGAATGAAATCTGGCATCCCTCAAGTCTCATGCGGGAGGGCTGGGATGTTTCGGGATTTCCTCCGATAATACCGATTTTACGGTGACCCTTGTCATAAAGATATTCGATGGCGTAACTTGCCGCCATGGAATCATCGACACCGATGCTGGACAGATTGCTGAGCCCGAGCGCGACGGTGTTATCCGTGATGACGATGCAGGGGACATCCAGGTCTTTCACCAGCAGTTTTCGGTGCTCAATATCAGTGTTGGAACCCAGAAACATGATGCCGAAGGGACGACGCTCTTCAACGATTTTCTGTGCTTCTTCCAGCTCGTCGTCGTCTTCGTCGATATAATACGTGAGGCATTCATAACCGTTTTCACGGATATTCTTCTGAATTGCCTCCGTCAGTTCAAGAAAGAACATATTCTCAATGCCTTTGACAATAATGGCAATTCCGAAACTTGTCTGCATTTTCAGATGTCTTGCATTGACATTGGGCTGAAAATGATACTTTTCAATGACCGCCGTAATTTCCTTTCTTGCCTTTTCGGAGACGGATCCGCTATTGTTCAGAACCCGGGATACAGTTCCGATTCCGTACCCTGTCTCCTTTGCGATCTCTTTAATTGTCACAGAAGACACCTCCATTTCTATACGCTCAGTGAATGAACAGAGCATTGACTAATAGTAGGGGCTCAGG
>CAYYEB010000069.1:5055-8923 GCA_964470725.1 uncultured Lachnospiraceae bacterium
CAGGCCATAACCTGAACTCCGTCCATGTTACGTCGGATTGTTACAGTCTCCCATACAGTCTCGTCATCTTATAGATCTTCTCCTTGAGCGTATCCGTCAGCAGTTCTCCCTTGAGTCTCCACTTCCAGTTTCCACCCATTGTGGACGGATGATTGATCCTGGCGGAATTGTCAAGACCGATGTAATCCTGCAGCGGAATGATACAGAGATTTGCGACAGAGGACTGTGCCATGATGACCATGCGGTCTACGATCTCCATCGGATCGTCGGTGACGATATCGAGGTAATCTTTGACAAGCTGCTGCTCGGCAGGCAGGATGGAATCAATCCATCCGCGCACGGTCTCGTTATCGTGCGTTCCGGTGTAGACGACGCAGTTCCTGTCATAGTTATATGTCAGATAGTTATTGGCGCCGGAAGAATCTCTGGAATCAAAGGCGAATTCGAGAACTTTCATGCCCGGATAGCCGGTATCCTTGACGAGTTTCCGCACCGTATCGGTCAGATAACCGAGGTCTTCGGCAATAATCTGCGGATCACCGAATTTGTCCTTTATGGCGTTGAAGAGACTCATGCCGGGCCCCTTCTCCCAGTGACCGTATTTAGCGGTATTGTCGGACGCGGGAATCGCAAAATATTCATCAAATCCGCGGAAATGATCGATGCGAAGCACATCATAGAGTTCCAGGCATTTTCCGATTCGTGTCAGCCACCATGCAAAATGCGTCTTTTCATGATACGGCCAGTTATAAAGAGGATTTCCCCAGAGCTGTCCGTCTGCGGAAAAACCGTCCGGAGGAACACCGGCGATTTCACGAATCTTTCCGCGTTCATCAAGCTTGAAAAGCTCTCTGTGGGCCCAGAAATCAGCGCTGTCCGCTGAAACATAGATCGGAATATCGCCGATAATCTGTATGCCCGCATCATTGGCATACTGTTTCAGCTCCTTCCATTCCTTAGCGAATTCAAACTGAACAAATTTATAGAAGCGGACATCATCCTTCAGCTTTTCGGCCCACTGCTGCACGGCCTCATCTTCGTGATTGGAAATGTCCTCTTCCCATTCGTCGAGAGGCTTCCCGTTGTGGGCATCTTTGACTGCCATGAAAATGGCATAGTCATCGAGCCAGTAACTGTTATCTTTATGGAATGCCGCAAACGCCGGATCTTCATCGAAATGACTTCTCGCTGCTGCCTTCCGAAGAAGAGGGAGACGATGATTGTAAAGTTTTCCGTAGTCAATCTGATCATTTTGATCACCCAGATCGGCCGCGTCGCATTCCTCCCTTGTGAGAAGACCATCGTCGATCAGCTTTTCAAGATCTATGAAGTAAGGATTTCCTGCAAAGGTAGAGAAGGACTGGTACGGAGAGTCTCCGTAGCCTGTCGGTCCGATCGGCAGGATCTGCCAGTAGGCCTGATGCGAATCCTTTAAGAAATCTACAAAATTCCGTGCTTCTTTTGAAAAACACCCGATTCCATATTTGCCGGGCAGACTGAAGACCGGCAGCAGTACACCGCTTTTTCTCATGTTCTTCTCCTTATCTGTGCGTAATCGCTTTTGACGCCAATGTCGTAGTTCTTGGTTGAGTCAGGTCGGAGGTGTTTGCATACAAACATCTCTCACCTGGCACGGCCAGGGAATTATTCATTTTCTGAAACATCTTGTTCGGAGTGATCCTTTTTATCCTGCTGCGCCTTGATCATTTTCCTGAAGACCGGGAAATATAGGAGAGCACAAAGATAGGCCGGAAGGGAGATCCCAAGAAGAATCATGAGAGGCCAGAGCCTCGGCAGCTGATAAAATAAATAAGGAATAAATGCCGTAAATGCCATCATGGCGAGAGTTCTCGGAAACTTTGTGATCGCAAGATACAGGGCGTTGTGAAAGGCTCCGCCAAGGGAATAGACAAATTTGGCTGTGAGCGGAAACACCCAGACATAAAGCGCCAGCATCACAAAGGCAATCGCATAAATCGGAATGAGGATGATTCTGTTCTGTCCGGCTCCCTTGTGAAAAGCCTGATACTCAAAATACAGTGCCACAGCTGCCACAAGATAGATAAGAGCAATCGGTGTCGCATTTCGAAGATTTCCCTTGAACTCTTTGAAATACGTCTTTGCAATATGCCCCTCCGTACCATCGACGATCTGCATAATGACATAGTGCATCGCAGCAATCGCGGCACCGCTTGTAACGATCGGAATGCAGCAGAGCAATGTCAGAAGATTAAGAATGACCAGATTCATCAGATCTCTCATGGCTGTCATGAAAGGTCCGTCCAGATTAAAAAAGTTACTCATTCGCTTTCGCTTTCTTTCCTTATATATAAAAGATCTCCCGGGCTCCTGCCTTCCTTGCCGATGCTCAGAAGACCGGTTTGAGCACCGGGAGATCTGCGTTGTCATGAATTTGACATTTAACTGAGTTTATAATCCGTGTGTCAGCCCTTTACGGCACCTTCAACCATGCCGTGCATGATCTGCTTCTGTGCGAACAGGAAGACAATAATCATAGGAAGGATGGCAAGGAGCGCTGCTGTCAGGATCAGGTCCCACTGCTTGACATAGGATCCGACGAATGCCTGAACGGCAACCGGAAGAGTCTTGATCTTACCGTTCTGTCCAAGCATAAGAGATGGCAGAAGGTAATCGTTCCAGATCCACATACCGTTGAGGATTGTGACCGTTGTGATAGGCGGTGTCAGAAGCGGGAAGATAATCCTGAAGAAGGTACCTTCCGGTGAGCAGCCGTCGATGGCGGCAGCTTCCTCGAGATCGTAGGGAACACCCTTGATGAAACCTGTCAGAATAAAGACTGTCATTGCACCGCCGAATCCGCAGTAAGCGAAGATTGCGCCTGAAATGGAATGCAGCATCGGGAGTCCAACAAACTTTCCGACATCACGGAAGGTGGAAATCAGTGGAAGCATGACAACCTGGAACGGAATGATCATGGATGCAATGAAGATCATGTAGATGGCCGTTGCCCATTTTGTCTTGTTGTTACGGCTGATAACCCATGCAGCCATGGCACCGAAGAGTGCCAGGAGGATCAGAGATACTACCGTGATGATCGCAGATGTGCTGAGAGCATACCAGAAGTTAAAGTTCGAGTTATTGACAACATGGTCAAGGTTCGTGGCAAACTGATGGAAGGATGCACCTGCTGCGGAGATCGGGTCCGCTACGATTGCGGTCTGCTTCTTGAAGGAGTTCATGACCACGAGGTAGAACGGAAACAGAATATAGATCGCAATGATGATGCCGATAATTGTAAGAATGACGCGCTTTGACTTTCTTGTGACTTTCATTACAGTTCGACCTCCTTCTTATTCGATACACGTACCTGGATCAAAGATACGATAGCCAGGATGATGAAGAACAGAACGGCTTTGGCCTGACCGACTGCATAGTTATTCTTGGCGATAGCTGTGTTATAAATGTTGAGTGCAAGCATCTGAGTACCGTTTGACAGATAGGTTCCCATAAAGTTCGGTACAGATCCGGCACCATTTGTCAATGCCATGTTGACATCGAACTGCTTGAAAGCAGAAGTCAGGGTCAGGAAAGTACAGATTGTAATCGTAGATGCGATCATCGGGATCTTGATCTGGAACAGTGTCTGTGTGGCATTGGCGCCGTCGATGGCAGCCGCCTCGAGGACATCTGCCGGAACCTGTGTAAGACCTGTGATGTAGATCAGCATGATGTAGCCGCCGTACTGCCACAGATACACGACGATGATTGCGATCATGGCCGACTTGGACTGCGAAAGTACGGAAGCGTTCGTATGGGTCAGCTTTGTCAGAACGTTGTTAAATACGAACTGCCAGATATAACCGAGTACGATACCGCCGATCAGGTT
>CAYYEB010000070.1:0-8920 GCA_964470725.1 uncultured Lachnospiraceae bacterium
AATTTAGAACCGCTGCGAGAACGAGCGAGCGGGAGCGTCCCGGAACAACAGACCATGATCCGAGTCCCGTCAGTTTTGAGTTTTCTGAACAGTCATCCCCTGTTTCGCTTTAATTAAAGTGAAATATCCCCCTCAAAGACGGTCGCCGCCTCTCCGGTCATGAAGACATGATTCGTCTTCTCGTCCCAGTCAATCAGAAGGTCACCGCCCAAAAGATGTACCGTCAGTTTCCTGTCGGTATGACCGTTCAGAACCGCTGCCACACCTGTCGCACAGGCACCGGTCCCGCAGGCAAGGGTCTCACCTGAGCCGCGCTCCCAGACGCGCATCCGCACATTCTGACGGTCAAGGACATTGACGAATTCCGTATTGACCCTTTCCGGGAAGATGTTCAGATGTTCATAGGAAGGTCCGATTTTCTTAAGATCCAGATTTCGGACATCCTCACTCTCAAAAATCACATTATGCGGGTTGCCCATGGATACGGCCGTTCCGTAGGATTTAGTTCCATCCGGAAGCTGCATTTCCTCATTGACAATCCGGTTCTTATCAAAGGGCCGCTGCACCGTCAGATCCGCCGGGATGTCCGCCGGCGTAAGGATCGGTGCTCCCATATCCACACGGGCCCTGTCAACTTTGCCGTCTTCTCCGGTTGTGACGTCAATATATTTGATACCGGCCAGCGTATCGATTGCAATATGTTTCGAGTTCACCATGCCATGATCATAAACATATTTTGCCACGCAGCGGATTCCGTTGCCGCACATCTTACCGCGGCTGCCGTCCGCATTGTACATCTCCATTTCAAAGTCGGCTTTTTTTGACGGCTGAATGATGATCAGTCCGTCTGATCCGATTCCGAAATGGCGGTCGCTGATCTTTTTTGAAATTTCGCCGGGATTTTCAAGATGCTCTTTCGACCCGTCCACATAAACGTAATCGTTACCGATTCCATGCATTTTCGTAAAGTGCATTTGCTCACCTGTCTTTCCGAGATAATTACTTCTTTCTTGTCCGCAGATATCCGATGAATCCACGCAGAATGCTTCGGTCCTCTTCCTTTAGGAACTGCATCCCTTCAAGTTTTCGGTTCGCGGACATAAAGCATTGTTCCATTTTCTCATTGGCATATTCATACGCGCCGGATGTCCGAAACAGGTCCTGCACGTCCTTCAGATCCCTTGCCGTCAGATCTTCTTTTCCATAGAGCTTCAGCAATTCGGTCTTTTCCGCTCCGCCTTTTGACATCACATACTGATACAAAATTGTCTGCTTAAATTCGGAAATGTCCGATCCGGCATCTTTTCCTGTTCTCTCCTCATCCGCATAAATTCCGAGAATGTCATCCTTGATCTGAAATGCAATTCCCAGATCATCGCAGAAGCCGTCCAGTTCTTTCATGTTGCTATCCGGAAGATCTCCGAGCAGCATTCCCAGATGCAGCGGACCGATGACAGAATAGTATGCTGTCTTCAGATGATAAATCTCCATCACTGATTTTTCAAGGAGGGCGCTTTTTTCATTTTCCGAAAAATGAGGATCCTGTATCTCATACGGAAGCACGACATCCAGCAGCTCTCCACGTATTGTATCGATAATAACCTGGTCAAAATACGCGATCAGTTTTCCTACCTTCGGATGGTCCTGATAGTTTCTCGCAATTTCGATATTAGAATAAAAGAGCCCCAGATCTCCTGTGCATAAAGCGGCAGAAGAGGCTAAAGATGCATACGTCTCGGAACCGGAAACCATCTGAATCTTTCTGTCCCTGAGGCTTTCCTCATAGCGTCTTTGCACCGTCTTCTTTCCTCTTCGAAGATCGGCCCGGTCAATGATGTCATCGTGTATCAGCACAGCGGTCTGAAAGATTTCAAATGCCGCGGCAAGGCTGTCACTGTCACTCACGTTTTTTCCGCCTGCGATTTTATACCCCAGGTTGACCAGAACTCCCCGCAGCATTTTTCCGCCCTCATTTAAATCCGCAAAGTACTCCTGAAAGGGCTTCAGCAGCGGATTCGGTTCTTTTACGATTTTCCTGTTTCGGGATGCAATCAGTTTCGATAATCTCTGCCTGGATGCCTCATAGAATTGCTGAAAAGACTCCATATCTTCCGTTGTTTCTTTCCTGGTTTCCATGTTATTTTCCCTTATTAATCTGGATGGACTCATAGTAGTCCAGCGCTTCTTTCAGCATTTTTTCCGAAAAATCCGGCCACAGGCAGTCCGTAAAATACAGTTCCGCATACGTCGTCTGCCACGGGAAGAAGTTACTGAGACGCTGATTGCCGCCGGTGCGGATGACCAGATCCATATCCGGAATTCCCGCCGTATCAAGATACTTCTCAAACTTCTCTTCCGTAAGTTTTTCCGGATCCTCTTTACCGTTTTGCACGTCCCTCGCATACTTCTTTACGGCACGAATGATCTCATCGCGTCCACCGTAGCTCATCGCGATCTGAAGATAGAGCTTTCTGCCGTCTTTCGTCACCTTCTCTGCATTGTGCACAACATCCAGATCTTCCTGTGTCAGCGGTGTCAGATTCCCCACCACATGAACGCTGACTCCTTTTTCGATACAGCGATGAATTTCCTCAGTAAAAAAACGGCGCATCAGCTTGAAGAGATCCGACACTTCCTCCTGTGAACGTTTCCAGTTCTCTGTGGAAAATGCATACACTGTAAGATATGGAATGTCCGCATTTTCGCACCATTCACACAGATCAATAAATGTATCTACCCCGGCTTCATGCCCCTTCATCACGGATTTGAACATATGCTTTTTTGCCCAGCGGCGGTTGCCGTCCATGATCACGCCCAGATGTCTTACATGATTTTCTCCCATTACTCTTCACCTCATTTTTATCTTGCCTTCCTTCAATTATATAGTGTTCCCATCCATTCTTGCTACCTTTTTTCTAACAGAACCCATCGAGGGAGCGGGAACGATTCGTTCCTGTTCCCGACAATGTCCCTTTCCTTTTTTATAGCGGAAAAATTGACGATTTGCGTCCTATGAAGTAGGATACCGGCATGATAAAACATCTTAGAGGAAAATCATGATCTATCTCGACTTTAACGAACCGGTTTCTTTACGCGACATCTACACAAGCGGTCAGTGTTTTCGCTGGAATGATCTCGGAAATGGCACCTATCGGATCAGTGCCAAAGGGCATCTTGCCGATGTCTGTCAGACGGGCACATCCACAATTTTCGTCAATGATTACAGCACAGATAAAGAAAATGAACAAAGTATCATTCCGTTCTGGTCTCGCTATTTTGACCGGAATACTTCTTACCGTGATATCCGAAAACGCATTCCCGCGTCCGACACGTATCTTACCCAGGCGGCGCTGGAAGGTGCAGGCATTCGGATCCTCAACCAGGATCCCTGGGAAATGATAGTTACTTTTATTATTTCCCAGAGAAAGAATATTCCGGCTATCCGCACCTGCGTGGATAAGCTCTGCGCTGTGGCAGGCAAAAAAATAAGACTGCCGCAAAACGGCAGTCAAAGGAATACAGAGGATACTCCGCAGTTTGTGAATCTTTTTCCGACTCCGGAAGATATTCTGGCGCTTCGCTGCAATAAAGCTCTCGGTCTTTCTGAAGATGGTCCCGATCTCTGCAGCTTCCGGAAGGCAGGTTACAAATCCTGCAGTCTCGGATACCGGATGCCCTATATTCTTGATGCTGCCCGCCGGATGAAAGGTCATTCCATCCACGAGCTCGCATCTTTCGATGATGAAAAGCTCCTCTCTTCTCTTATGGAAATCAAGGGAGTCGGCAGCAAGGTTGCTTCCTGCATCATGCTGTTCGGATTTCACAGACTCAATGCATTTCCGGTTGATGTCTGGATGAAACGCGTTCTGGCGGAGCAGTATCCGGAGGGGTTTTCGCTCGAGCAGTATGCTCCCTATGCCGGAGTTATGCAGCAGTATCTGTTCTGTCTGGTGCGTAAACAGAAAAAGGTATCTCCCTAAAACCTGCTCTATTATATGAGACAAAAAATACATCTTCCTTCCCTCAAAATCGTTTTTCATTCGGGTCCGGAAGATGTATTTTTCCGTCTCATATTCAAATGTGGCAATTATAGCCTGCTCATATCCTTACTTTCATTACACATATTTATATCTGAGAATTCGTCTTGAGATGAGATCAAAGATGAGTCCGCATCCAAGGGACAGTATGGCAACTGCCACGCCTCCGATGACCAGAAGGTCCATACGGTTAAGGCCCAGACCTGTAAAGATAATTTCTCCCAGGCCTCCTGCTCCGATCTTCGCCGCAAGAGTCGCACTTGCGATCACTTCCACAAGACCGGTGCGCACACCCGACAGGATCATCGGCATGGCCTGCGGAATTCGCACATTGTGTAAAATCTGCTTGTCCGTCATTCCGATTCCTCGACCGCTTTCAATCAGAAATGGCGGAACGTCCCGAAATCCTACAATCGTATTTAAAAGGATTGGCGGGATTGCCAGTATGGAAAGCGCAATCAGGGCCGGCGGCACTCCTGTTCCCATAACCGGAATGAGTAATACCAGAATTGCCAGTGACGGCACAACCCGAAGCACCTGAAACGGACCGGAGATCCACTTTTCGGACTTTTCAGAACGTGACGCCAGATATCCGAGCGGAATACCTATGACACAGGCAATAGCCAGTGCCAGAAGGCTGATCACCAAATGGTCTCTCACCTGAATCAGTATACTTGTCGCATTTTGTGCAAGATATTCCTGCATATCTTTCCACATCAGTGAATCACCTCTTTTGCTCCGCTATGTGTCTCCACAAGTTTTAAAAGCCAGTTCAGAAGAATCGCAAGTCCCGCTGACAGAATCACGCCCCACCAGATCTTGATCGGATTCATTGTGCGAAGTCCGTCAAAGAGCAGATCGCCCAGACCTCCGGCATTGATTGCCGATGCAATCGTTCCGATGCCGACCGTCGACACCACTGCCAGACGGATTCCCGCAAAGAGGGCCGTCTTAGCCAGCGGCACCTGTATCTTCCACAGGACCTGCATCGGTGACATGCCGATTCCTCTTGCCGCTTCTCTGATCGCCGGATCCACTTCGTTAAGACCGGTCAGAAAATTTCGAAGCAGCAGGTACTGATTGTACGCAACAAGAACAATGACAGCCGATGTTGTTCCAAGACCTGTCACCGGAATCAGAAGGGAAAATAAAGCCAGCGACGGAATCGAATAGATCACCGCAAAGATCTGCAGCAGCACATATCCTACCGTTTTCCATTTCACGGAAGCAATGGTGAACAGTACCGCAAATGCAAGGCTGATCACCAGCACGATTAACGTCAGACGAATGTGCTGCAGAAGCGGATCTATGATTTTTTCCGGATGACTTTCCAAAAAATCCAGCAATTACATCACCTCATCCCAGAATGCTTCCTGCTCACGTGCGGAATTGATCAGTGTTTTCACAAACGGATCCGCCGGATGCTGCACAATATTTTTCGGTGTATCAAACTGCAGCAGCCTGCCTGCATTCATGATCATGACACGATTTCCGAGACGGAACGCCTCATTGATATCATGTGTTACCAGAAGGAATGTCTTCTTCGTACCCTCATGAATTCTCTTCAATTCATTTTGCAGATTCAGACGCGTGATGGCATCGATTGCTCCGAATGGTTCATCCAGAAGCATAATTTTCGGATCCGTGGCAAGAGCTCTGGCAAGGCCGATTCTTTGCTGCTGCCCTCCGGACAACTGGGAAGGGTATCTCTTCCGGTATTCTTCCGGATCGAGTCCTACCAGATTCATAAGTTCCGTTACTCTGTCCGCTATCTTCTGCTTATCCCATTTGAGTATTTTCGGAATGACGGCGATGTTATCTTCAATGGTCATATGCGGAAAGAGACCGATCTGCTGAATGACATATCCCATTCTTCTGCGCACTGTCGTTTCATCGACCTTGGAAATGTCCTCTCCGAACAGATAGACCTTTCCTTCGGTCGGTTCATACAGCCGGTTCGTCATTTTCAGCAGAGTTGTCTTGCCGCAGCCGGAAGAGCCGAGAATGGTGATAAACTCACCCTCCTCGATTTCCGCATTGACATGGTCTACCGAATAATGTTCGTTACCCTTGAATTTCTTACAGATATTTTCATATTTAATTGCGATCATAATATCTCCGCAAGAGTCTGTCAGCTCTTATCTTTGATGGAATCCCAGTAATCCTTCGCCACGTCTTCGTATTCTTTCTTGTCAACATCGACCTTTGCATTGAGCTTTGTAAGGGTTGCCGTATCCAGCGTATCATCCACCTTCTTAAGCACATCCTTGATTCCCGGATTTGCCTTCAGCACCTCGTCACGCACCACCGGTGCCAGGTTATACGGCGGCCAGACATGCTTATCATCTTCCAGAAGTACAAATTTATCCGTCTGGGAAAGCTGTCCCTCTGTCGTATAGGCCGGAGCTGCATCCGCTTCGCCGCTTTCCACGACCTCATACTTCAGTCCGTTGTCGTACACCTTAGAGGATTTCCATTTGAACGGTCCGTATGTCTTTTCCAATGCCGGAATTCCGTCCGCTCTTTGATCAAATTCGCCCTGAGATGCAAAACGGATGTCGGAAGCATGCTTCTGCAGATCGGAAATGGTTTTGATTCCGTACTTATCGGCCGCCTTCTTGCTGACGAAAAGTCCCTGTCCATCATTGGCCTCAGCCATATCGAGCCAGGTGAGCTTAAACTTCTCCTCATATTCCTTTTTCACCGTGTCATAGACCTTCTGCGGATCCGTTTCAGGCTCATCTTTCAGAATAGAAATAAGACCGGTTCCGGTGTATTCCGGATATAAATCGATTTCATTATTGACAATGGATGTATGAATGACAGAGGAAGAAATATCAAAAGTCCGCTTTACTTTATAGCCGGCATCTTCCAATGCAAGAGCGTAGAGCTCGGCAACGATTTCATTTTCCGTAAAATCCTTGGAACCGACGCGAATTGTAGCTCCTTTGGCCGGTGCAGCTGCGGATGCCTGGCTGTCTGCCGTTGATGCAGAAGCCTCCGCAACGGATGCCGGGGATGAACTTTGGCTTGCAGATGATGCGGTGCTTCCTGAAGAAGAACCGCAGCCTGTGAATGCGGTAATAGCCAGAATACCTGTCAGTACTGTACTTAGAAAGCCTTTCTTTGTCATGGGTGTTTCTCCTTTCCTGTACGTTTTCTTCGTGATGTAATTATTAATATTACATATCTCGAATTGCATTATATCAGTTCGGCAATAAAATGCCAATTGACAATCTTATACAAAATTCTGTAACTTTTTGTCCATCCTATGTGTAATACGGACAGCGCATCTCATATTCAGATGCAAAACTTCAGCTGCATTTATAGGACCTGATTCAGCGCCTGATCCATATCGTGGATCAGATCCTCCACATCCTCGATTCCCACAGAAAGTCTGAGAGAATTCGGATAAACTCCGGCTTTTGCATTTTCCTCTGGCGTATGCCCGAAATGGGTAGAGGAGGCCGGGTGAACAATCAGGGATTTTGCATCTCCGACATTTGTCATGTAATCAAAGATGCGGACTTTTTCCAGTACCTTCAGCGCAGCTTCCTGCCCGCCCTTTACCCGGATGGAAATGATCGCCCCCGGTCCCTTCGGAAAGTATTTTTCGGCCAGCTTGTGGTAAGGGCTGGATTTAAGTCCCGGATAGGATACTTCTTCTACAGCCGGATGCTGCTCCAGAAATTCGGCCAGCTTCTGGGCATTATATACATGACGGTCCATGCGAAGGGACAGCGTTTCCATTCCCTGCAGCACGTAAAAAGCTGTCTGCGGGCTCATGTGTGCGCCCAGATCCGTCAGATAGGTGATTCTGAGACGTTTGGTGAACATTTCCTTCTTAAGTGTCTCCTCGCCGATCCAGTTCCTGTATTCTTCATAAAATTTATCAAATTCCGGAAAGCGCCCGTTCAGCCAGTTAAATGTTCCGGCTTCCGTGACGATACCCGCGATATTGACACCGTGTCCGGACAGATACTTGGTAGCGGAGTAGCAGGCGACATCCACCCCATGTTCAAATGGGCGAAACAGATAGGGGGTCGCAAATGTATTGTCGATGACTACCGGCACGCCGTAAGAATGAGCCATTTCGCTGATCGCCTCTACATCGAGAATATTCATATCCGGATTGCCGAGAGCCTCAATATAAATGCACTTTGTCCTGTCATCGATCAATTTCCGGTAGGATTCAATATCATTTTCATCCTCTACAAATCTGCCTTCGATTCCATACTGCGGGAGTGTCTTCTGGAACAGCGTAGTACTTCCGCCATAAAGGGTCGGTACGGTGACGATGTTGTCACCCTGATGCGCCAATGTCAGGATTGCATCGGAAATAGCAGCCATTCCGGAGGCCAGTGACACGGCCGCGGATCCCCCTTCAAGAGAAGTCAGTCTTTTTTCCAGCACACGGTTGGTCGGATTGGAAAATCTCACATAGGAATCGCCCTCTTCTTTGTATTCAAATAGGCGGAGACATCGTTCATAATCCCCCAGCTCAAATGCGGCTGTCTGGTAAATCGGTACAGCCTTGGAGCGAAAATGTTCTTCCGGATTATATCCGGCATGAAGCTGACGGGTCGTAAACCCGAGGCTGTCATCGTTGTATGCTTCATAGCTCATGATTCTTTCTATCTCCTTCTCCATATTCAGCACGCGTGTCCTGATCGCATGTATAAGTAATATGGTGCATATTATAGTATTTCAATAGGAAAATTGGGTATATGAATAAATAAGAATTGGATATAAAGAATATTTATAGCAGTGGGAGTTAGGAAACGCATCGCATACATTTGACCGTTTTGTAAGAGCAGTTCTATTCAAGTACTGATTATTTGCGGCCGCTTTTCGAGAAAAGTATCAGTCCGAACAAAATTATG
>CAYYEB010000071.1:0-5197 GCA_964470725.1 uncultured Lachnospiraceae bacterium
CTCTTTCCATATCCTCAAAAGGCATATTCAAAAAGAGACCGTCCCGGGTAATTCCTGCATCATTGACAAGAACCTGTACCTGTTTAAAATCCTTCAAAATCATATCTGCCGCAGTCTGAACCATCTGAGGGTCCGAAACATCACAAATATAAGGCCTTGCACTTACCCCTGCCTCGAGGACATCAGTCACTGCCGCTTTTAACGCAGGACTGTCATGGGATGCAATGAGGGCAATGTTGTATCCATCCTCAGCAAGTGCCAGAGATACCGCTCTTCCGATGCCGCGGGCAGCTCCGGTGACGACGGCCGTAGGCCGTACTTCAGGATTTTTTTTATCTGTTTGCTTGTTTTCTGCCGTTTCCATATGAATCTCGGGCCTTTCCTCATTCCGCATTTTCATTTTCCTTCAGCATCTTTGTTGCTTCAGAAAGAGTCTTTGAATCACATACATTGCAATACCGCACATTTTTCAGTGTCTTTCTGACAAATCCCGTCAGTGTGTGTCCCGGTCCGCACTCCACAAAGTTTTCCACCCCCGATTTTTGCATCGAATGCAAAATATCCCGGAAATGCACAGGGCTTATGATCTGCTGCTGTAAAAGTTTTCGGATGCCTTCCGCTTCCTTCGGGTAAATCTCTGCGGTCACATCTGAATAGACAGGAACCTTTGGCGCAGAAAACGAGATCTCTGCAAGTATTTTTCCGAGCTTTTCGGATGCCTCAAGCATAAGAGGTGTGTGAAAGGCACCGGATACAGCCACATCTACAAATCGCAGTCCCTCTTTTTTCGCATCTTCCCGAAATGCGTCCATATTTGTCCGGCTTCCTGAAACCGAGATCTGCTGAGCGGAACTGATATTGGCCATATAAACCTGGTCTTTTATGCAAAGTTCGGACAATTTTTTCTCATCCGGTCTTATGACAGCCACCATACTTCCTGGATACTTTATCGCACACTCCTGCATAAACCTGCCGCGGAATGTTACCAGACGGATTGCATCCTCAAAACTCATTGCCTCAGCCGCTGCCAGCGCCGCGATCTCTCCCAGGGAAAATCCCGCATAGACATCCGGCTCTATTCCCTCTTGCTTAAGCAGTTCCGCGCACACATAATCCATCAGAAAAACCGCAATCTGTGTGTTGGATGTATCATTTAATTCCTTGTATTCCGGGTCGGTCAGCATATGAATGACACCGGGATGCAGCGCTTCGGCATGAGCAAAGATTTCCCCTGCCAGCGAGCTGTTTTCAGAAAGTTCTTTTCCCATGCCCGGAAACTGAGCGCCCTGCCCGGCCATAAGAACGGCCGTCTTCATCGGGATGACTGTTTCACCCATTTTCCCGCTCCTTTCAGAAGCTCTTCCGCCTGATCACAGACGCCTTCCACAATCTCTGCTGCAGGTTTCTCATCGTGGACAAGTCCTGCAATCTGTCCGCACATGACGGATCCTTCCTTCGTGTCACCTTCCCTGACTGCCCGGCGAAGAGATCCTTTTGTCATCTCTTCCATCTTCTCTTCCGTCAGAGAACCGTCATATTCGCCCTTCGCATACGCCCGGGACATTCTGTTCTTAATCACACGAACCGGGTGTCCGGCCTTCTTTCCGGTCACTATCGTAGAGATATCGCCTGCAGAAAGAACTGCCTTTTTGTAATTCTCATGAATCGTACACTCGGAAGCCGTCAGAAATCTCGTTCCCATCTGTACGCCTGAGGCTCCCAACATGAATGCCGCTGCCATGCCACGACCGTCTGCAATGCCTCCCGCCGCAATCACAGGAATCGAAACCGCATCCACTACCTGCGGGATCAGTGCCATTGTAGTTGTTTCTCCGACATGCCCTCCGGATTCACAGCCTTCGGCTACCAGGGCCGAAGCCCCCGCACGTTCCATCATCTTTGCGAGCGCAGTACTGGCCACGACCGGTATCACCTTAATTCCCGCTTTCTTGAAACGTTCCATGTATTTTCCCGGGTTTCCGGCGCCTGTCGTAACCACCTGTACGTGTTCATCAATGACAGTGTCAACCGCTTCGTCAATAAACGGGCTCATGAGCATCAGATTGACGCCAAACGGTTTGTCCGTCAGGGTTCTTGTCTTTCGGATTTCTTCCTTCAGCTGCTCTCCATTCAGATTCATAGCCGCGATGATGCCCAGTGCTCCGGCATTGGAAACGGCTGCAGCCAATGATGCATCGGCGACCCAGGCCATTCCGCCCTGAAAAACGGGATAGCGGATGCCAAGCATGCTGCAGATCGGAGACTCAAGCATTTTTCGTTGCCTCAACCAGTTCTGCAAGCTTGTCAATGTTATTGGTGTCTTCTGTAATGTTCAGTTTGACATCAAATTTTTCTTCCACCTGCATCAGCATATCCATAAGATCAAGAGAATCGAATCCCATATCCTTAAAATCCTGATCAGTTTTCACATTTGCCTTATCAATTCCAAGATAATCTGCTACAATCTCCACCAGAGCATCAGTTGTTGCTGTCATTTCCTGTATCTCCTTTGCTTTATCTAGTCTGATTTCTTCTTCCAACCGGGAGGAACCTGCAAATTCATCCGGTTCGGAACCTGCGATTGAAATGTTAGGCCCGGGGGTTACCCCAAGGTCAAGAACAAGTTGTAAATATTTTGGAAAGGACAATGGAATGGCTTTCGGAAAACGCAATACGCATCTTAAGGGAAATACTGACAACGAATACAATCTGAGCGTGAAGAAATTTGCAGAGCTGTGCGATACAACACGGGATACACTGCGTTACTATTACCAGACCGGTGTACTTGTTCCCAAGGTTGATCCGAAAAACGGATATCATCTTTATTCAAAAGCACAGTCTTCCGCCTTCTTTTACATCAGCCGCATGCGGGAATTCGGCTATTCCATCGAGGAAATAAAACTGCTTCTTTCCGTCAGTAATCCCGATACCTATCGTGAAAAAATCGAGGAAAAAGAGCAGGAAATCCGTTCCCAGATTCAAAAAATGCAGCACAGTCTTGATGTCTTCCACCAACTCAGCAGTCTGCTGGAACGGATTGAACACATTGAGGCACTGATGGCAGCGGATCATGTGGAATCCGCAGCTTATCTTTCGGGTATTTCTCCTATCCAGATTTACTGCACACCGGTGGAGGATCCGAAACACGCCTATGGGATGAAGGAACTGACCGGAGATATCCGGAATCATATTTATAATCTTCAAAAAAACGGACAGATTCCTCCGCTTCCGATGGGAGCCTCCATTACAGCGGAAGATCTTCTGGGCGGAACGCCGAGATATCACGACGTCATCAGCCTAAACCTGGGGGCGCCACTCACAGAACGGCCCGGAAAAGACGAAAAGGGAGTGAAAATTCTTTCTCTTCCTGCATCCGGCATCATCGAAACCATTGCAAAATCGAATGGAACTGCTTCAGACGCAAAAAAAGCGGCGGACGATGCCTACCGCTCTATCTGCCGTGCAATGGAGGAAAAAAGCCTGAAGCCCGCATCGGATCTGTTTGTGCTGAGTCTTTATAACGTGTATGGGACGGAGGATGAGCACTCGTACATGAAGTACATGTTTATTACGGTGCGTTGAAAATCCGGCACAAGTAACCTTGCTAAGGCCTCAGAGAGCTGGCAAAATACATCCTCCGGCCCTCAAAATCGTTTTTGATTCGGGTCCGGAGGATGATTTTGCCGGCTCTCTTCGTAATAATATATTCGGAACATTTTGATTTTTCGTTTTACAGAAAAAACCTGCAGATTCATCATCTGCAGGTTCTCAACTTCGTGATATTACTTTGTCTTCTTTGCGTCTTTCTTCTCATCCGCAGCTTCGGCCTTTGCCTCAGCCTTGTCTTTCTTTGCATCCGCCTTCTTTGTCTCAGCAGGTGTCTCGTATGCTGCATCAGCCTTTTCGACTTCAGCGATTGCGGATTTGCGCATCGGAATACGACAGTTTTTGTTATTTCCGAATTCTACAATGACGTCATCATCTGTGATGTCAAGGATGACTCCGTAGAAACCGCTCGTTGTGACTACGCTGTCACCAACAGCCATGTCGGAAAGCATTGCATTGACTCTCTTCTGCTCTTTTCTCTGCGGACGGATCATCAGGAAGTACATGATCGCGATCAGAACGACCAGCCAAATGATCAGTGACAGTGACGAACCTGCCGTAGAATTTAAGATAATAGAACTCATTTTTTCCTCCTGTTATCAGCAAACTCACACATCACGAAAGCTTATCAGCACATCTATATGCCACTCACGCGATAAAATGCTATTGATCATCATACACAAAACAGATAGTAACTGCAAGTCCAAGTTCAGACTTGCCAGGCTCCCTATAGATTCTCTATTCACTGAAAGAATTGCCAAGCCACAGATTCGTTTTCATACACTCTGATGCATCACCGTATTGTGAACCGGATGCTCCGCAAAGCCCTCCAGACGCATTTTCTTATATTCCGCAAATCTGCCCTCATCGATCGCGTCGCGTATTTCTTCCATCAGATGATTGTAATAGTAGAGGTTATGAATGACGCAAAGCCGCATTCCCAGCATTTCCTTTGCTTTTAAAAGATGACGAATGTAAGCTCTCGAGAAATGACGGCATGTGGGGCACTGGCACTCTTCATCAATCGGACGGTCATCCAGTTCATACTGGGCATTGAAAAGATTTAAATGACCATGGTTCGTGTAAACATGGCCGTGACGTCCGTTTCTCGACGGATAGACACAGTCAAAGAAATCAATGCCTCTCTCCACTCCCTCCAGAATGTTTGCCGGTGTACCAACGCCCATTAAATAGGTAGGTTTATTTTGCGGAAGATGCGGCACCACCGTATCCAGAACGTGATACATCTCCTCATGAGTCTCTCCTACCGCCAGACCTCCGACAGCGTATCCGTCCAGATCCATTTCCGCGATTTTCTCCGCGTGCTCCACTCTGATGTCATCAAAGATCGCTCCCTGATTGATACCGAACAGCAGCTGGTGCGGATTAATCGTATCCGGAAGTGAGTTCAGGCGCTGCATTTCATCCTTACATCTTTGAAGCCAGCGTGTGGTACGTTCCACGGATTTCTGCACATAGTCACGATCCGCCAGAGCATTCGGGCACTCATCGAAGGCCATTGCGATTGTAGATCCGAGGTTTGACTGAATCTGCATGCTCTCCTCAGGGCCCATGAAGATTTTCCGGCCAT
>CAYYEB010000071.1:5297-8814 GCA_964470725.1 uncultured Lachnospiraceae bacterium
AGGTTTGACTGAATCTGCATGCTCTCCTCAGGGCCCATGAAGATTTTCCGGCCATCAATATGAGAATGGAAGGTAACTCCCTCTTCCTTAATATGGCGCAGTTTTGCCAGTGAAAAGACCTGGAATCCGCCCGAGTCCGTCAGAACCGGTCCATCCCAGTTCATGAATTTTCTTAAACCTCCGAGTTTTTTGACCACCTCGTCACCGGGGCGCACATGCAGATGGTAGGTATTGCAAAGTTCCACCTGCGTATGCAGCTCATGCAGTTCCGGAGAGGAAATTCCTCCCTTAATTGCAGCGACCGTTCCGACATTCATAAAAACCGGCGTTTCAATTGTCCCGTGAACCGTCGTAAGCCGGGCGCGCTTTGCCCGGCCCTCTGTCTTCAATACTTCATACATATTCTATTACCTCTATTGCCTTATCATTCCGCTTTATTTATACCTGAGTGATCTATTATAGCAGAACATCACAATAATTCATATCAAAGCCGTTTATAAAAATCATGTAGCGGATCATGTTAATAAGTCTCACTCACGGCTGCATTGTTTCGCAATTCTCACAGTGCTTCCCCGTTTGCAGCAGACTTTTACGTATAAATCTAAAAAAAGCGTAAAATGTTGCGTCGGCAACGCTTTTTCGAATATGTTTCTTGTAAACCTGAAATATATAGCGTACAATGAATTGCGTTTCAGGATAAGGGAACTTTGTATTCCTTACTATTCTAAAAAGAAAAGGAAAGAAAGTAATTTTTCATGAGTGAACATACGTATACATTAGGAATTGATATCGGTTCCACGACAGTCAAGATCGCTCTTCTCGATGAGAACGACAATCTGCTGTTTTCCGATTATCAAAGACATTTTGCGGAGATTCAGAAGACTGCTGCAAAGCTCATCAGGGAAGCCTATGAGAAGGTCGGTGATCTGAAAGTATCTCCCGCTATTACAGGATCAGGCGGACTGACTCTGGCAAAGCATCTGCAGGTACCTTTTGTCCAGGAGGTTGTCGCCGTCTCTACCTCGCTTCGGAAATTCTGTCCGAAGACGGATGTCGCCATCGAGCTTGGCGGCGAGGATGCCAAGATCATCTATTTTGAAAACGGAAATGTCGAGCAGAGAATGAACGGAACCTGTGCCGGAGGTACGGGCTCTTTCATCGACCAGATGGCCGATCTTCTGCAGACGGATGCCGCAGGACTCAATGAGTATGCAAAGCATTATAAGTCCATCTATCCGATCGCTGCCCGCTGCGGCGTGTTTGCCAAAACGGATATTCAGCCTCTCATCAATGAAGGTGCAACAAAGGAAGATCTTGCGGCTTCTATTTTCCAGGCCGTGTGTAATCAGACGATTTCCGGTCTTGCCTGCGGCAAACCGATTCGCGGACACGTGGCGTTTCTCGGCGGACCTTTGCATTTTCTCGATCAGCTGAAGGAAGCTTACGTCCGGACGCTGCATCTGGATGAAGAACATACCATTTCTCCGGAAAATTCTCATCTCTTCGCGGCCGCCGGTGCTGCCTTAAATGCCATCGACGCGGCAGAGACAGAGGCCAAAACCGAAGAAAGAAAATACGTTCCGGGCGAGCAGGAGAAGAAACTGTCCGATCTCATGGAGACTCTGGAACACGGCGTCAAGATGGAAGCCGAGGTCCACAGAATGGAGCCTCTTTTTGCAAATAAGCAGGAATATCAGGACTTCATCGACCGGATGTCCAAGTACAAGGTCAAAAAGGGAGATCTTTCGAGCTATCACGGCAAAGCATATCTCGGTGTGGATGCCGGAAGTACAACGACAAAGACCGCACTTGTGGCGGAGGACGGTTCCCTGCTTTATTCCTTCTACGACAATAACCACGGCGATCCCCTTGCCACATCCATCCGTGCCATTCAGGATATGTACAAGAAGATGCCGAAGGATGTCACAATTGCAGGCGCCTGCTCCACAGGTTACGGCGAGGCTCTGATCAAATCCGCGCTCATGCTCGACCACGGCGAAGTCGAAACGATTGCGCACTATACCGCTGCACAGTTCTTCGATCCGGATGTTGACTGTATTCTCGATATCGGCGGACAGGATATGAAGTGCATCAAAATCAAGAATCATGCTGTCGACGATGTCATGCTCAACGAAGCATGTTCCTCAGGCTGCGGTTCCTTCATCGAAAACTTTGCCAAGACGTTAAATTACAGTGTGCAGGATTTCGCAAAAGCATCACTTTTTGCAAAACAGCCGATTGATCTCGGTACAAGATGTACGGTTTTCATGAACTCTAAGGTCAAGCAGGCACAGAAGGAAGGTGCAACCGTTGCGGATATTTCCGCAGGTCTGTCCTACTCTGTCATCCGTAACGCACTGTACAAGGTCATCAAAGTATCGGATGCCTCCGAGCTCGGCAAAAATATTGTTGTACAGGGTGGAACCTTCTACAATGACGGTGTGCTTCGCGCTCTTGAGAAAATTGCAGGATGCCATGTCATCCGTCCGGACATCGCCGGCATCATGGGTGCCTTCGGTGCGGCCCTCATCGCAAAGGACCGTGCAGTGGAGGGAGTTCCTTCCACAATGCTTTCGATCGATAAGATCAATACATTCCAATATAAGACGACATCCACACACTGCCATGGCTGTACAAACCAGTGCAGACTACCATCAATAATTTCTCCGGTGGACGCCGCTTTATTTCAGGCAACCGCTGTGAGCGTGGCATCGGCAAGGAAAAGAATAAGGACCATCTGCCGAATCTGTACGACTGGAAATATAAGAGAATTTTCGGCTATCAGCCGCTGCCGGCTGACAAGGCCCCGAGAGGCAAGGTCGGTATCCCGAGAGTCTTAAATATGTACGAGAACTATCCTCTTTGGTTTACGTTCTTTACAAAACTCGGCTATCAGGTCGTACTCTCTCCGACGTCAAGCCATAAGATTTACGAGCTCGGCATCGAGTCCATCCCGTCCGAGTCTGAATGTTACCCGGCAAAGATGGCCCACGGCCATGTTATGTGGCTGATCCGTCAGGGTGTTCATTTCATCTTCATGCCGTGTATTCCGTATGAAAGAAATGAGTTCCCGGGCGCTGTCAACCATTACAACTGCCCGATCGTGACATCTTACGCGGAAAATATCAAAAACAATGTGGAGGAACTTCGTGATCCGTCCTTCCACTTCATGAATCCGTTCCTGTCTCTGTCCGATGAAAAGACATTTACAAAACGAATGGTGGATATCTTCAAGGATATTCCGAAGGTCGAAGTGGAAAATGCCTGCGCAGCTGCCTGGGCGGAACTTGAAAAGACAAGAAAAGATATCGAACACAAGGGTGAGGAAACTCTTGAATACCTGAAGAAGACCGGCCGTCACGGCATTGTCCTTTGCGGACGTCCGTATCACATCGATCCGGAAATCAACCATGGTATTCCAGAACTGATCAATACCTATGGCATGGCAGTCCTGACCGAAGACTCCATCTCCCATCTCGGAGAGCTGGAACGGCCGATCCGTGTCAATGACCAGTGG
>CAYYEB010000072.1:0-8717 GCA_964470725.1 uncultured Lachnospiraceae bacterium
GCAATGATATGAAGATGGCTGCCGGCTTCCCGGAAAGAGTGCAGGAAGCTTTTGAAAAGAATCTGATCAGCCGTGATGAGCTTGAAACGGCAGTAAAACATGTTCTCGGACTGATTCTGAAGGTTGATTAAGCCAGGAAACGGATCAATCTACTAAAGATCCGAATCTCATTGACTACGTTGTGGAATTCATGTTTTCGGGTTATTACCATTCACCCTGCTGTACAAGAAAGAATCTCGAAAGCCACGAAAAAATATAAAAATACATTGCATTCTCTCTAAAATGTAGTATAATTTCTGACAATTGAATAAGAAATGGGGAGCTTTCATGAAGAAGGCTGAGAGGAAGCTGCAGACTTCGACCCGCATAACCTGATTTGGATAATGCCAACGTAGGAAAATGGATAAACGAACAATTGGAATGGTAGATTTTTAAGAATCTCCTTTTGTTTGCGGTACTCTTAGAAGGAAATGCGGATTTTGCGCATTTCCTTTTTTTATATAAGTCTGTGAAAAATCTTCTGAAGTGAACCGGGAAAGGAGAAAAGATGACACTGACTGTCAATGGCGAGACAAAAGACATTCCGGATGGAACGACGGTTTCAGCTTATCTGAAAGAAAACAAAATTCGACCGGAAATTGTCGCGGTTGAACTGAACTGCGAGATTCTTGATAAGGCACAGTATGACACGACAGAACTTCATAGTGGAGATATTCTGGAAGTTGTCATGTTTATGGGCGGAGGATAAACCGAATGCGGAAGCGCATCCACACATGATGATAAATAACGGCACAAGGCACTTTTGATACCCATATCATAGAAATATAGGAATAATGAATGCACTGCAAAATTTTGCATACATAAAAATGTGATTCGTTTCAGGAGGATCAGACGATGGCAGAGGAGACGAAAAAAGACACCTATTCACTCGGCGGACACGAATTTACATCCCGTTTTATTCTCGGTTCCGGCAAATATTCTTTAAATCTTATCAAGGCAGCGGTAGAAGATGCGGGAGCTGAGATTGTAACTCTTGCATTGCGCCGTGCTTATCAGGGGGGCGTGGCCAATATTTTGGACTACATTCCGAAGAATGTGACACTTCTTCCGAATACATCTGGTGCTAGAAATGCAGACGAGGCGGTACGGATTGCCAAACTTGCAAGAGAAGTCTGCGGATCTCCGTTTATTAAAATCGAGATTATGCGGGATACAAAATACCTGCTTCCGGAAAATTATGAAACGATTAAGGCGACGGAAAAACTGGCAGCGGACGGTTTTATCGTGATGCCTTATATGTATCCGGATCTCAATGTTGCCAGAGAGCTGAAAAATGCGGGAGCCGCCTGCATCATGCCGCTTGCCTCACCAATCGGTTCCAACCGAGGTCTGGCGACAAAGGATTTTATTCAGATCATTATCGATGAGGTTGATCTTCCGGTCATTGTGGACGCCGGAATCGGATGTCCTTCACAGGCCTGTGAAGCCATGGAAATGGGAGCAACGGCTGTCATGGCGAATACCGCGATTGCCACAGCCGGAGATATTCCAAAGATGGCAGGCGCCTTCCGGAAAGCGATCGAAGCCGGCCGCGAAGCTTACCTCGCCGGTCTTGGAAGAGTGATTCCGCATGGTGCTGCAGCATCTGACCCTCTGACAGGATTTGTACGCAATGACGAACCGAAAGAAGGAGGCAGGGCAGAATGAGCGAACAGAATCATGTTAACGAGAGCATTCTGACAGAAGAGATTCTGGAAGATCAGAAAGAAAATCGTATCGATCATATGAAATATCTTCCGGGCATGGAAGTTCTGAAGGATTCCACGATCATGGATGATACGATTTCTGCCATGAAGGCCTATGACTACAACAAATATACCGGAAGAGATGTAGAGCGGGCGCTAATGCATTCGAACCGGACTCCGGAAGATTTTGCAGCCCTTCTTTCTCCGGCAGCGGAACCTTATCTGGAGGAAATGGCGGAAGAAGCCCGGAAGGAGACCCGACAGCATTTCGGAAATTCCATCTGTATGTTCACACCGATCTATATAGCCAATTACTGCGAAAACTACTGCATTTACTGCGGTTTTAACTGCCACAATAAAATCCGTCGCGCACAGCTGAATGAGGATGAAATTGAAAAGGAGATGGCGGCCATCGCAGAAACGGGACTTCAGGAAATTCTGATCCTGACCGGCGAAGCGAGACACAAATCCACCGTGGAATACATCGGAAAGGCATGTGAGATTGCCAGAAAATATTTCAAGATTGTAGGGCTTGAGGTCTATCCGATGAATTCCGATGAATATGCATATCTGCATACATGCGGTGCCGACTATGTGACGGTTTTCCAGGAAACCTATAATTCGGATAAGTATGAGACACTGCATCTGGCGGGTCACAAGAGAATCTTCCCGTATCGTGTCAATGCACAGGAACGGGCCATCCGCGGCGGTATGCGCGGTGTCGGATTTGCGGCTCTTCTGGGACTTGATGATTTCCGGAAGGATGCCTTTGCGACAGGAATGCATGCGTACTATCTGCAAAGACAGTACCCGTGGGCTGAGATTGCCTTTTCCTGCCCGAGGCTTCGTCCGATTATCAACAATGACCGGATCAATCCGATGGATGTGCATGTGGCACAGCTTACGCAGGTAGTCTGCGCATACCGGCTGTTTATGCCGTTTGCAAGCATTACTATTTCAACACGTGAGAATCCGGAGGTCCGCAATCATCTGATTTCGATTGCCGCGACGAAGATTTCCGCGGCATCCAAAACCGGTGTTGGCAGTCATGCCAATAATATTGCAGATGTCGGAGACGAGCAGTTTGAAGTGGATGACGGACGCAGTGTAAAGCAGGTTTATGATGATATCTTAAAACTCGGCCTCCAGCCGGTTATGAGTGATTATATCTATGTATGAAAAAGTGATTGCCGTCACGAACCGGAAACTTGTAAGAGGGAACTTCACAGAGCAGATCCGGATTGTCTGCTCTGTGCATCCGAAAGCGGTTATTTTGCGAGAGAAGGATCTGGCACCTGATGCATATTTGAATCTTGCAAAACAGGTTGATAAAATCTGCAAGTCATATCAGGTTCCTCTGATTCTGCACAATTTTCCGGATGTGGCGGAAAAATTAAATAACAAGCGGATTCAGCTGCCGCTTCCTGTTTTGAAAAGTCTTTCGGAAAAAGAAAAGACGAAATTTGATCGGATCGGCACTTCAGTACATTCCGTACAGGAAGCCAGAGAAGCAGTCCGGTGCGGAGCGGATTATCTGGTTGCAGGTCACATCTTTGCTACGGACTGCAAGAAGGGAGTTCCCCCCAGAGGGCTTGATTTCCTGAAGACCGTCTGTTCGGAAGCGCCGGTTCCGGTCTATGGAATCGGCGGAATCAAACGGGACGAGCAGCAGATCGCTTCAGTTATTGCCGCCGGCGCTGCCGGGGTATGTATTATGTCTGATATGATGGAACTGGTGCAGGACTGAACAGATTGCTCCGCTTTTGCAAATTTGCTGACAGGCAACATAAAAGTTAACTTAAAAATTCTGTAATTTCGAAGGAATGCTTTCAGTTCTCTTGTCAGATTAGTGACAAGAACAGATCGACGGCCCGTTCAATGTTATTGTCATTGAAATCATAGCCGGTTGTATGAAGCGGTGCATAATCCGTTCCATTGCCAAGATAGAAAATAGCGCCGGGGCACTTTTTCAGCAAAATTGACCGATATTCTGCATAAATGAATCTTCTTGTATCCCTTTCGTATGATTAAATAAATCAAAAAAGAAAGAAAAGAATGAAATGAATATGAATACAAGCAGAATGCAGACAAGCCAAACAGCAAATAAAATCGCTTTTGATCACAAATCACGGAGTCAAATTCTGAAAATGTCACCGTCTTCGCTGAATTGTTATTTCCGTCAAAAACGTCGATATCTTTACGAAAATCACATGCCTCTTAATAATAGAAAGGTCCTGCCGGCATCCGTAAGAAAAGTTCTGATCAAGGGTATTCTCAGGATAGATCAGACCTTTTCCCGAAGAAAAATTGAAGTTGTAAGTGACCGTCATGCTGATAACAATCATGTACATATTTTTGCAGCAACCCATGTCGGACCGGGAGATGTGGAGACCGTGCTTTCTGTGATAGATAAAAACGCTTATCTCTTACAGGGAGATGTCGGAAAAGGCTATTGCAATTTTTCAGGAGCTCTCCTTGACTTTAATGGCCGGATTTGTTTCGATACCGGATACCAGTATCAGAACTATATGAGGGACAAAACAGCAGCACTTGATGATATTCCGGAGGTTGTATCAAAAGAAATTTCCGATATTGTTTTAGATCGGCACATTGCCGAAACAGCTTGTATAGAATCCATTAATCAGGGTAATAACCTGCTGATTTTTCCGGAAGGAGCCTATAATGTCAGCAGAAACCCTCTGATGCCGCTTTTTAATGGTGCGATACGAATGGCAATCAAATCAAACAGAGACGTCGACATTATCCCCATTGCACTTGTCAGACAAAAAGGCGGACACTTATTTCAAGTCATGATCGGTGAAAATATTTGTTTCGATGGTGCGGACGAATCAAATGTGCCTTTTTTTACAAAACAGCTGGAGAATAAATTGCGCAGTATGCTCTCGGATCTTGGCAGAAGTGAAGATATGGACGATAAAACCTATTTTACCCATCTCACTGACATATTTGAAAAACCCATTGATGATTATACGCTGGATGTCGCCTTACAAAGCTGTAAATTCAATCCTGATGCGAAAGATATGGAAGTCATCCGAAAAGCCATGAAAACTCTCTGTTTCTCAAATTAGAAATGTGTTCTGATAACAAAATCGTTTCTTTTATGCGGTTAAGTCAGATGCCAGTCAAAATTCTCCGAAGTTCCCCGGCGATTTAACTATAAAAATGTTGCGTCCTACATATAAGTGGTGTAATCTGTATATAAAATATAGTACAGGAGGTGCAAAATATGTTCGAATTAACCGAAAAAGTTGTTATTGTGACCGGAGGAACTTCCGGTATTGGCAGATCTACCTGCATTGAAGCGGCAAAACAAGGAGCAAAGGTTACCGTAGTTGGCCGCAACGAGATTCGCGGCAATGCGGTTGTGGAAGAAATTCGCAAAAACGGTGGCGAAGCGATTTTCGTACAAACAGACATTACAGATAAGAATGCCATTAAATCAATGGTCGATAAGACGGTAGAAAAATTCGGGAAATTAGACTGTGCCGTTAATAACGCAGGAATTGTTCAGCCCCATATGAAATTACATGAAATTGATGATGATCTTCTGGATAAAATGCTGCGTACAAACCTGCTGAGCGCTTTCTACTGTATGAAGTATGAGATTCCTTACATGCTGAAAAACGGAAAAGGTGCGATCGTGAATATTGCCTCTACGGCAGGCATACGTGGAGTCCCAAATATGTGCCTATATAATGCGACAAAAGCCGGAGTAATCGGATTGACGAAAGGCACCGCCCTTGATTATGCCAGAAAAAATATCCGCATCAATTCCATTTGCCCGGGTTCTACCCTGACACCGATCGTTCCGGAAGAAGTAAGAGAGGGCAATACGCCTGGCATACCAACCGGAAAATGGGGAAAACCGGAAGAGATTGCGCATCTTGCGATTGCTTTGATTTCGGATGAAATTGATAATGTTACGGCCGAGAATATTGTTGCGGATAATGGTGAGACAGCTATTTTCGGACCTTTTGAAGAGTAATGCAGATTTTCAGTTCCCTTTCATAAATTCCAGAAACTTTCGCTTAAAATCATAATACTTCTTCTCCGGCACATGCAGCACTTGGCCGTTCCACAGCTCTATCGAGAACCGTTTTACAATCTTAATAAACGCCGGATTAACCAAAAAGCTGACGGAAGGGCGCAGAAAGGCATCCGGATATTCTTTATACAGCCGTGAGACGGACCAGGCGCACTGTATTTCACGATCCCTTGCATGTACAATGCTTTGATGCCCATGGCCTGAAGATTCAATCCAGATAATGTCGCCGACCGGGTATCGAATTAGATTCGACCCGACACCGGCGAACAGAACCCATTTTTGTTCTTTCTCCAAGGGTCTAATTCCAATAGATGCCGTTCCAAGGTCACCAAAGGTACTGTAGACGAGATCTCTTTCATCCTGCTTTTCCGGATTGGAGATATGCACTACCGCCAATTTGTAATGATCATGATCGGCAGAGTCGGCAGATGAATTATTTGCATTTTGCTTGATGAACCAGGAAAACTGTGTATTTTGCGGATGCTGCAGGGTGCTCCCGTCATCTTTATGCCATATTACCCGGTAATGCAGAATCACTTCACAGGTAGTTGAGCTTGTTATCACTGTGGATGCTACGATATCAGACACGGAAAAGTCAGGTCTCGGACGTTCTGCGATCCAGGCATTGTTTAGCATGGATCCATTTCTGAATACCTGACCTTCCCGTGGACCAACGAAAAACGTTCTTTCATCCAGATGCGGCTGAAAACGACCTTTTTCCTTTCTAAAATAGGCGCTGACAAGTTCAACCGATAAGTTCAAGGCGATACGACTATCGATCTTTAATGACATTTCATTTCCCTTCCCCTTCAAAAGTATCTCCTTAAAGATTAATCGATTAGGTAATAATTTTCAATAAAGGGTATGGAAGCTAAAGCTGTATTTGATCGAATAAGGGTTAATTTTGACAATATACTTGAAGGTAAGAATGACTTTTCGTAAAATCTATTAAAAATGGCAGGATAGAACTATTACCATGATGCACTCTTGCGGGCGTATCAGAACAGTGTGATCAGTGAAATATCAGCAACCGTAATTTGGGTGCTGACCTGTATTGCAAAATCCGCCATTTGTGGGAGATATAAAATGCGGGATCATGAAAGAAAAAAGGCAACTGATTTTGCGACATTTATTATTATATTTGTAATTGTAGTCGTGGTGTTTGTTGTTCTTGGATTTTTCAGTTATTACGCTCACAAAAGCAGTGCGAATTCCATATCGCCAAGTTCACAGGTGGCGGAAACAATGAGTGAATAAAAAACAGCCCAGTGGAGAGGACACGAAATCTTCTCCGCTGGGCCGTTTTGCATCTTCAGAAATGGTCCACTTGATGTTGACCATTGCGTGAACGCCGGAACGAGAATTAGATGAAACATATGAAAATAAATAATGCTATATTAACGGAGGCTAAAAATGCGAAACATATTATTTATTGGCGGAACCGGAACCATAAGCGCAGCTATTGTAAGAAAACTTGCCAAAGATCAAAGCTGGGATGTATGGCTGCTTAACCGTGGAAACAGAAAAGATATTCCGGATAATGTACACCAAATCATCGGTGATATTCATGATGAAGCAGGAGTAAAAGAAAAGATTGCGGACATGAGCTTCGATTGTGTATGCGAGTTCGTGGGATTTACAAGAGAAGATGTAGAAAGGGATGTCCGGCTTTTTCAGGGAAAGACCAAACAGTACATCTTCACGAGCTCGGCTTCCGCGTATCATAAGCCGGCGGCCTCTTACATTATTACAGAAGGAACAACGCTTGCAAATCCCTACTGGGAATATTCCAGAAACAAAATTGCATGCGAGGACTATCTGATGGAACAATATCGGAAAAAAGGATTCCCGGTTACCATCGTCCGTCCAAGCCATACTTACGATGAAAGAAGTATTCCTGTAGCAGTGTATGGAAAAAAGGGAACCTGGCAGGTTATCAAAAGAATTCAGGAGGAAAAGCCTGTATTAATCCCGGGAGACGGCAGCTCGCTGTGGACACTGACATTTAATCGAGATTTTGCCACCGGCTATATTGGCCTTCTTGGAAACCGGCATGCGATCGGAGAAGCTTTTCAGATCACCGGAGATGAAAGTCTGACGTGGAATCAGATTTATCAGACAATTGCTGATGCACTGCATGTTACATTGAGGGGATTCCATGTGTCATCTTATTTTCTGGCAAAGGCCGGAGAAAAATACGGGTATGATTTTCAGGGAGATCTGATTGGGGATAAGGCAGTAACCGTTGTATTTGATAACGCGAAGCTGAAGCGACTTGTACCGGATATGCGGACGACAATTCCTTTCCATGACGGCGTACAGATTGCATTAAAATATATTTCTGCACATCCGGAATGTCAGACAGAAGATTCGGATTTTGATGCATGGACCGACCGGGTAATTGCCGCACAGGAGAAAGCTTTGCAGATGGTTTAAGTCAAAAGTGAACTACCCCCACTTAACTTCTTCGAAGTTTGAAGTGGGAGCTTCCTGCTTCACCGCCAGAACAGCTAGACATATGACAAAACCGTATACCCCCGCCGGAGCTGGCTCCACAGGCTTGTAAGTTCGGGCGGTTCCCGCCCTACTTTCGATCTATTGTCAGGCAGATAAAAGGATTCTCATCCCTTCTGCCTTTATATTGAGCGATGCATTATAGTCCCGATCCATGACCATTCCGCAGTCAGGACATACATATGTCCGCTTCGTAAGCGGCATCTTTTGCCTGTGTCCGCATTTATGGCACAGCTGCGAGGACGGATACCATTTGCCGACTTTGACAAGGTATTTGCCACGGTCTGCAAGCTTATACGCAAGCATTGCGGTAAACATGCCGTACCCGTTATCCATGGTTGCCTTGCCGTTGCCGAACTTCTTGTTCGCCATTGCCTTCATATTCAGGTCTT
>CAYYEB010000073.1:0-6709 GCA_964470725.1 uncultured Lachnospiraceae bacterium
AGCCTGGAAACGGCAGGACAATATCCTGACTGGAAATGTCGGGATCTGACAGGGGCTCTGCAGGAATATTACCGGGAAAACGGAATTTCGGTCCGGGCAGAGCGGATCGTCTGGGGAAATGGGGCTGCCGAACTGATCTATGCGCTGTGTGAACTGATCATACTTGAACGAAAACACCTGAAGGCGTATATTCCGGCACCGACATTTTCATGTTATGAAGAGGCAGTGCAGGCAGTCGGTGGAACGCTTACGGACCACCCGGAGGAGGCCGACCTCATCTTTATCTGCAATCCGAATAATCCTACGGGAACTCTCTGGGATACGGATGAACTGAGAGCTTTTGCGGATCTTTGCAGTGAGAAGGGATCGCTGCTTTGCGTAGATGAAAGCTTCCTGCCGTTTCTTGCCCGCCCGGAAGACAGATCGGTCGTACGGTTTGACAATCCTCATGCGGTTCTTCTGAGATCACTTACGAAAATCTATGCAATGCCGGGACTGCGCCTCGGTTATCTCCTATTTCCGGATGCGGCTTCTGCGGAACGGGTCCGTTCCCTTTTGCAGCCGTGGAACGTGTCCCTTCCTGCGCAGGCAGCGGGGCGCGAAGCATTGATGGACAGCAGCTATCTGGATCATACACGCATTTATATAAAGAAGGAAAAAGATTTTATTCTGCCGCATCTGGAGAAGGCGGCGGATCGGGTCTGGGATGGAACTGCGAACTTTCTGTTCTTTAAGGCCGACGAAGACTTTGCGGATAAACTGCTTGTGCGGGGAATCATGATTCGCCGCTGCGGAGATATCCGCGGTCTTTCGGACCGGTATTTTCGGATTGGAATACGGACGCATGAGGAGAATGTGCGCTTCACGGAAGCAATTAAGTTCACGCATTCATAGATTGACTGGGAGTAAGGCTCCTGAAAAAGCTCTCTGCAGAAAATCTTTAGCAAGCGAACGAAGTCTCACAAGAATTGTGTCGGCCGGAGATCCGCCGAAGCTTCTATGGCGGTCGGAGGCCGTGCAAATGATTCGCGGTGAGATGAGTGGAGCGCAGCGTGTTTTCGCAGAGAGCTTTTTCAGGAGCCGAGTACAGAGCAATGGGAGATAAACATCGCCGCCCAACTGTATGTTGCACTTTTTGAGCACCCGCATTACCATTCCCATTTATGGGAATACCACATAGGAGTTTTTATGAACCTGATCGTTTTTGACCTGGAATGGAATCAGAGCCCTTCGGGAAAGGCGCATGAAATCAAGGAGATGCCGTTCGAAATTGTCGAAATAGGCGCCGTCAAACTGAATGAACAAAAAGAAATACTTGATACATTTCATACGCTGATCAAGCCTGTGGCCTATCGGCGTCTTCATAAAAAGACGAGCGAAGTGATATCCCTGACGATGGAGCAGCTGGATCGGGATGGCATTCCTTTCGGAGATGCGGCGGAACAGTTCCTTGCCTGGAGCGGACGGGATGCAAGATTCTGTACCTGGGGAACCTCAGATCTTACGGAACTTCAGAGGAATCTGAAGTGGTATCATATGGAAAACCTTCTGCCGGGGCCGATTCTCTATGAGGATGTCCAGAAGCTTTTTGCGATTACATTCGAAACACGAAAGGTGCGAAGAGCCTTAAGCTGGGCGGTGGAATATCTGAAGCTTCCGGAGGAACTGGAATATCACGATGCAATAGACGATGCGGTCTATACGGCGGAGATACTTCAGCAAATCCCGGATTCCGTTATTTTCCGCAATTATTCGATCAACTGTTACCAGAATCCGAAGAGCCGGGCCGAAGAAATACGGATTCGGTATGATACATATGAAAAATTCATTTCCCGTGAATTCGATGAAAAAGAAGAAGCCATGGAGGATCAGAATGTATCCGCCGTGCGCTGTTTTCAGTGTCATAAAAATGTCAGACGGATCGTGAAGTGGTTTGCAAACGGCGGCAGCAATTATCTTGCTGTCGGAAAATGCGAGGAGCACGGTTATGTGAAGAGCAAGGTACGGCTTCGCAAAACGGATGACGGAAAATACTATGCGGTCAAGACGACAAAGCTGATTCCGAAGGAGGAAGTCGGAAAAATCCGTGGAAAACAGAACCGGCTTCGCCTCAAAAGGCAAAATAAACGAAAAAAAGATAAATGAATTCACAAATTGATGGCAATCTTGTGATATACTAAACTTTGGGTTTTTAGATGGACAGGGACTGATCATACCTTTTGACAGGTATGAAAGGAGAAAGATACATGAAGAAACGAAATCAACTGGTTGGTGCATTGCTTGCGGGAATGCTGCTGGGAGGCGGTCTGACCGGCACAAAGATTTGGGCGGCTCCGGAGAATAATGGTGATGTCGCCCTTGTGCGGGGTGAGAGTGAATCCGGCGAGGAGACAGAATCTCAGCAGGATGAATCGGATACTGTAGGTGATGCGGTGGATACTTCATCCGAAAATACGAATGAGGAAAACCAACAGTCCGTTGATTCAGAAACTACTGGGACGGAATCTTCCGAAACTACAATAGATGAGAGCACGGACGGTGATCCTTCGGATAACGCTGACCAGCAGCAGGCGGCGCAGAACAACGTAGCTGATGATGAGTCACAGGCAGCACAGGCTGAGCAGGCAGCTGCGGCTCATGTAGAGGCTGATGCCGCGGCACAGGCCCAGACTGAGGCGGAGGCACGTCAGAGCGCGGAACAGGAAGCGGCGGATGCAGCAGCCAACGCAGATGCACAGGCGCAGCAGCAGTCAGAGAATAAAGCTCGTGCACAGGCGCAGCAGCAGTCAGAAAATCAGGCTGTACAGAATCATGCAGCTGGGAATGAGACGAATCAGAGTGCGCGCACTACGGCTTCTGCGGCAGGACACACAGGCGGCGGAAGTTCTCAGACATCTTCGTCTTCCGGCGGAGGATCCGCTTCAGGAAGAGGAGCATCTGCAGGACTGGTATCTGCACCGGCAGGGACTGCCCTGACGGAGGCACAGAAGATAGAAAACCTCAGAATCGGCTTTCAGCAGGTGGCAAAACGTTACGGCATTGTCAATGTCGGAGCGAACCGGTATCTGAGAATTCGTGATAACAAGAGCAGTTCCGCGAATGTAGTGGGTACTGTAAATGACGGCGGTCTTGTATTTATTCTTGTGGATGATGACGCCGACTGGTACTATGTGGAATCCGGTAAGGTCCGTGGATTTGTCATGAAGAAGTGGCTGACCGTGGGAACTGAGGCGGATAAAATCGTCGGAGAGAAGGGCGAGGCGCAGCTCGTACGTGCTTCCGCAACGGTTGATCCGACGCAGAACAGCGCATACCGGTATTCCCTGAATACTGTAGATGTAGTGAATACTACCGGAGTGAGCGCAAGCCGACAGGAAATCATCAATTATGCGCTTACGTTTGTCGGCGGAAGGTATGTCTGGGGCGGAGATGATCCGCATACAGGTGCTGACTGCTCCGGATTTGTCAAATACGTATATGAACATTTCGGATATACCGGACTTCCGCGTGTTTCTTATGAACAGTGCTATGCGGGAACAAGGATCGCTGCAAGTGAGGCAAAGCCGGGAGATCTGCTTTTCTATGCAAGAGACGGAGTCGTGTATCATGTGCTGATGTATATCGGCAATGGCAAGGCTGTCAATGCGCAGTCCACAGCGACCGGCATTGTCGTATCCGATGTCAATTATGATAAGGTGTGCTGGGGCGTAAGGCTCATCAATGATGATTACACATCGACACAGGCATCCTCTTTGCTGGAAGACGGTAAGAAGGCATCGAATGGGGATGCGAATGCACAGCTGAAGATTATCCAGGCACTGGCATCTGCCGCACAGAAGGCAAGTGATGAATACGGCTTCCCGAAGTCTGTACTGATTGCACAGGCAATTCAGGAGTCCGGATGGCTCTCCTTCTCCGGATCGGCCGATGGAGGTATTCAGCCGGAGGATAACAATATTCTCGGTATGAATGCGTCCCTTCTGAATGATAAGTGGACCAGTCCGTGGGACGGCAAGGCTGTAGATCGCAATGTTCCGCAGAGTGTCAATGGCAAGACTGTCATGGGTGTGGAGTCAATGCGTGCATATAAGGACATCGAGTCCTGCCTGGAAGACTATGCGGCGTTTAAGATCGGTCTGCATCCGGATCTCAGAGGGTCAAAGGATGTTGATAAGGTGATTTCCGAAGGTCTTGCAGGCTATGCAACAGATCCGAATTATCAGACATCCATTAAAAATATTATTACGAAGTACAATCTGACGCAGTATGATGTCACATCGGGTTATGCTGTCGATTCGACATCCTACACTCCGGAGCAGCTTGATCTGATTGAGGCGGTGGTTGCGCAGGAGGATGATACCACCTATGATGGAGCACTGGCTGTGATTTCGACGGTTATGAATCGTGCGGATCAGAATTACGGCGGTTACGGAACAAATGCCCTGTCTCAGCTGACAGCTGATGGTCAGTTTGCATATTCTCCAAAGGTGTCCGATCCGTCTCTGTATCAGAGAAGACTGAACGGCAATGTTCCGGACTTTGTAAAACAGGCTGTCAGCGACTGCCTGACTCGGGGTGTGAGAAATCACAACTTTGTAAGCTTCAGAAGCACAAACAGTAACGGTATCAGTACACAGATTGGAAGTAACTGGTATTTTAACTGATGTGAATCTCTGTGCGACACAGGGAGTGAACAGTAACAGTTACAAAAATCAATAAATGGGGTTGACTTAATCAACAAAATGAGTAAAATGGTTTTGTAAAAGTTAATCGGCAATGTTCCGGACTTTGTAAAACAGGCTGTCAGCGACTGCCTGACTCGGGGTGTGAGAAATCACAACTTTGTAAGCTTCAGAAGCACAAACAGTAACGGTATCAGTACACAGATTGGAAGTAACTGGTATTTTAACTGATGTGAATCTCTGTGCGACACAGGGAGTGAACAGTAACAGTTACAAAAATCAATAAATGGGGTTGACTTAATCAACAAAATGAGTAAAATAGTTTTGTAAAAGTTAATCGGCAAAACTGTCGAAAGGCAGTGACGCAAAGCTATAGGACCTTAAATGGCAGCCAGTTGCATTCTTAAAAAAGATTGCAGCTGGTTTTTTTGCGTCTTTTTTGGAATTTTGCAGTGATATTTGTGCTTCGTTTCAGGTGACCAATGGGATTGAAGCAGAAAACATTACAATATGTTTATAGAGGGAGAAACATATGTCTGATTTGAAAAAGATCAAGTGTGCACTTACAGCTTCTGTCTGTGCTGTCCTGCTCGCAGCAAATAGCATTTCGGTTTATGCTGCCCCTGAGGAGGCGCAGTCAGAAAATGTGTCTGAAACAGAGAATAATGAGGCTATTGAGGCGAATGAACTGCCGTCCGATGCAGCAGAATTTGTAACATCCGAGGCAGATACGGATCCGGGTTCCGACGTGAAAACGAAGGACGATACACAGCCTGCAACAGGTGATGAGGCAGCAGACGTCGAAGCTTCCGAAAAGGCAGAAGATATAAAAAAAGAAACGGGTACAGAAAACGGAAATGATGAAACTGGATCGGACGATAAGACCGATACGGACGATAACAATAAAGATACAGAAGAGAATGGCTCAGATTCAGATCCTGCAACTGATGCGCCCGTGGAAACGGGTACTGATGATGACGATCAGACTTCCCTGTTTGAACATGAACCGTATCATGGCTCTGTATCCAGCGATGGTAAGAGCACTGAACTGATCTTTGATGGAGCTATTGGCAACGAAGATTCTGACAAAATTCTTGGGGACTCCTGGTTCTACGGCGTTGTCGCTAACGACTTTACCTTTAATGGTGAATCCGAGACCAATTTTGCGGTTGAGACCTTCCATCATGTCTACGGAGGAGAAGGAGGCCAGACAGGTGTTACGGATAAGGCCGATGGTGCAGAACGCGGGTGGTTTGTCGCCGGAACTGTTGATGCTCCATTTATGATCAAGGGAATCGGTGCAGATATTACGACACCGTCTGACGAAGAGAACAAGTTCGAGAACTCGACAAATGGCGGTGATCTGAAGTTTCACGAGCTCAGTCAGGAGGAGATCAATGCATATGTGACAAACCTGCGCAACGATGTCGCAAAGCAGTCGACACGTCTGGCAAAGCTCGATTCTATCACAAATTATGAGAACCTTCCGCAGAACAAGATGACTGTGGATGTCACCTCTGCGGGACAGGGAACCGTGTATATCAACGTAGATAAGTGGGAAGGCCTGAAGAATCAGCTTGCTACGCAGTCTTCCGGCGTAACGATTAAGAAAAATCCCGGACAGAAGGTAGTCCTGAATTTTCCAGACTCGACATCCATTGTCACACAGAAGCTGATGATTCAGGATGGAGATCAGACCTATGACAGTGCTACGCTGGCGAATGATTCTACAAAGAAAGTCAGCGTCGCAGCTGATATCATTATCAATGCGCCGAAGGCATCCAGCGTAACATTAAGTGATACATGTGCAATCATTCTTGCACCAAACGCCGAAGTAAAATGCTATGGTGTAGGTGGCGGATGGGTGACCTGTGATAAAATGGTGAACGAATGTGAATGGCATTTCACAAACGGCTCTCTGCCAAAGCAGATGGAGTTAGGCGAACGTCGTCCAAAAGCGGAGACGTCTAAAGGAGAAACTCCGAAAGGGGAGACAACAAAGGAAGAAAGTCCGAAAGACGAGACAA
>CAYYEB010000073.1:6809-8601 GCA_964470725.1 uncultured Lachnospiraceae bacterium
GACAACAAAGGAAGAAAGTCCGAAAGAAGAATCACCTAAAGAGGGAAATACAAAGCCGTCCGAAACTCCGAAAAAAGAAGAACAGCAGCCTGTGAAACCGGAAATCCCGGAGAAGACGGATCGACCTGAGACACCGGAAATCACGCATTTTTCAAAACATGAAGTTCCTGTAGTTCCCAATAATCCGACTGAGCCGACTCTTCCGAGGACGCCACTTAACGAGAAACCATCAAAAACGATTGAAAAAGAAGTTCCACTGCAACCGGAAACATCCAAACCGAACATTCCTTTTGAGAAAAAGGATACAACAGAAGTCATTACTAAGGATCATACTCCTGGCTCAAACAGCACTGAGGAGACACCGACTGCCACTTCAGATCTGAATACACCGCAGCTTACGAGTACCGAGGCGGTATCTGATTCAGCGCAGAGTGCTGCACCGGCAGTATCCGATTCGTCTCAGACTGGTATATCGACGGTACCGGGTTCATCTCAGAGCGCGGCATCGATGGTATCTGATACAACTCAGATTGGTACACCGGCAGTATCCGATTCATCTGAGAATGTTACATCGACGATATCTGATTCGCCTCAGACCGGCGACAACAGCCATGTAGGGGCATATGCAGCATCCTGGCTGGGATCAATTGCCGCACTTTTCGGTATTGCAATCTTTGGAAGAAAACGGAGACACAGGTAAAACTGAATCCGACTTATGTCAATATCTTATGAACTTTAAAAAGAGATCGCGGAATGCTTGCATTCCGTGATCTTTTTCTTTATGATGAAAGAACAGATTTCTGCTTCAAGAAATAGGAGCATCGGTGGATTCACCACCGGTTTTGCCGAAGTCCTTTCGGCAAAAATTTTTATCCAATATAGTTATGTTTTTAACCTGAGAACAGGGGCAATCGCTCTTTTTTGAAAGAAAGGAGACTTGCCACGATGAAAAATGACATGAATCTGTCTCCGGGGCGGATTGTCGGCGGAAAATATTGTATTCTCCGGAAAATCGGAGAAGGCGGATGCGGAATGGTGTACCAGGTGCGAGATCTTCATCTTGGAAAAATCTGGGCCATGAAATGGATTGCTATACAAAAAGAACGGCACGATCTTTCCATGAAAGAGCTGGAACGTATGAAGATCCTGAGTCATCCAAGGATTCCCCGTATAGTGGACGCCTTTGAGATCGGACAGGGCGTCTGTATCGTGATGGATTTTCTGGAGGGGAAGACCCTTGACAGACTATTTGATGACAAAACGGTCAGGATTACGGAAGAAGACTGCGTGAAATGGGGAATTGAACTGTGCGAGGCACTTGATTACCTGCATCACTTAGATCCTCCGATGATTTACCGGGATATGAAGCCCGGAAATGTTCTGATTCGGCCGGATCGCACGGCCATGCTTCTGGATTTTGGCGCCGTGGACAAAGAGGGAACGCCGGGATATGCCTCTCCGGAGCAGTTGATGGGAAAATGGCCGGATGAGCGTTCCGATATTTACGGACTTGGACGCACTCTGTACAGAATAAGACAGACGGCAGAGAGACAAAGAAACAGAAAGTTCCTGGCAGTTTTGGAAAGGGCCTGTGAGAAGTCGCCGGACCGACGGTTTCAAAGTGCGGCCGAGATGCGTGAGGCACTTGAAAAAACGTCTTCAGATCATAAAGCCTATCTGACTGCTTTTTCAGGAGCAAAGAAGACGGCGGCAGTATCGGCAGCAATAGGAATTTCGGCAATCTGTCTTGTGGTGGCGGCTGCATCGCTGGCCGGAGAGCAGTCTGCATCCG
>CAYYEB010000074.1:0-8336 GCA_964470725.1 uncultured Lachnospiraceae bacterium
ACGCAACTTTTCAGGATGGGTGTTATAGAGTGGAATTTACTTTTTCACTTCAGCAACTTTTCACATTGCATCCTGGCATGGTTACTGTTCTCACATCTGTAGTATACAGGGTCTCAGATCATGGCCTGATTACTCCGGGCGTCCGAGTGACGCCAGTTCTTAGTGAATGCAAGCTCTCAGGCGCAGCATGAACTTAGAACTGCTGCGAGAACGAGCGAGCGGGAGCGTCCCGGAGTAACAGGCCATGATTGAGGCCCGTGCCCTTAGTTATGCCTGAACAATAACTTGTCATGTATTAAGCGCGAGCCGTACTGCTCACATTTCCATTTAAGATATTCCGCATATAATTGATAGCCTTTGTCTTATACAGAACACCGATCAGAATTGCCGCGAAGATTGTTCCGCCGGTCGTGCTGACAAGGAACGGAAGGACATAGGCAAAAATCGCACCGGACTTTCCAAGCACCAGAGCTGCAATCGGATATGCCAGAAGACCTCCGAGAATTCCGGTTCCGATCACCTCAGCGAAATAAGTCGGTATAAGTTTCTTTGTGAAATGAAACATGAGTCCGCAGCAGAGTGCTCCGACCATGGATCCCGGGAATGCCAGAAGCGTACCGGTACCAAGCAGATTTCGGATAAGTGATGTGCAGAACGCAATTCCCACTCCCCAGAACGGACCAAGCAAAACGGCCGAAAGCACATTCACCATATGCTGAATCGGAAAGCAGCGTGAAGCTCCGATCGGAATGGAAAATGCCGACAAAATTGTAGCCAGTGCCACGAACATTGCGGCAACACAAAGCTTTCGAATTGTAAATTGTTTCATAGAAAAAGCCCCCTCTCAGAAATGACGGGGACTGCTTTAGCCGAAGTACAGTATAGATATAGACTCATTTACAAATCCCTACGTTGGCATTATCCAAATCAGGTCAAAGGTCGTACCCTCAGTACCTCTCAGCCGCTCACAGCTCCCTTTTGTAAAATATAGAATTCTATCTGCACAAAAAACTTGTGCATTTGCCAGTTAGCATATCACTTTCACTGGAAATGCACAAGATACATTCACAACTTAATCATTTGAAATACTTCACACCTGACTCAAAGATCTTCAGATCCTGTTCGCCCCAGATGTTAACTGCAACGCCGTCACCGCGGCGTTCGCTGTGGCACATCTTTCCAAGAACACGGCCATCCGGAGATGTGATGCCCTCGATTGCGCGGTAAGAACCGTTGATATTGTACTCCTCATCCATCGTCACCTTGCCGTCCGGATCGCAGTACTGTGTTGCGACCTGTCCGTTCTTGAAGAGCTTATCCAGCCATTCATCGGATGCAACGAACCGTCCCTCGCCATGGGATGCCGGGTTGACATAGACGCCGCCGAGTGTTGCTTCCTGCAGCCACGGGCTCTTATTCGAAACAACCTTGATCGTGCACTCACGGCTGATGTGTCTGCCGATCGTGTTGTAAGTCAGTGTCGGGGAATCCGGCTTCTGTCCCGTGATCTTTCCGTAGGGCACAAGACCCAGTTTGATCAGAGCCTGGAAACCGTTGCAGATTCCAAGAACCAGTCCGTCCCGGGCAAGAAGTTTTTCCACTTCATCGCGGATCTTCTTATTCTGGAATGCCGTTGCGAAGAACTTTGCGGAACCGTCCGGCTCATCACCTGCAGAGAATCCGCCCGGGAACATGATGATCTGAGATTTCTCAATCTCCTTGGCAAACTCCTCTACGGAATCACGGATATCCTGTTCCGTCAGGTTCCGGAATACTCTTGCGGTTGTCGTCGCTCCCGCTGCCTCAAAAGCTCTTGCGGAATCGTATTCGCAGTTTGTTCCCGGAAATACCGGAATGAATACGTGAGGTGTGCCGATCTTGTGGCTGCAGATCACAATATCCTTCTTGTCTGCATGGTAGAGCGGACTCGGAACTTCCGACGTGTCATCACTTACACGAGTCTTAAAGACAGGTTCAAGTGTTCTTGTCCATGCGCCAAGTGCATCTGCAAGCGGGATCCGGCAGCTTCCATAGGAGAAGGTATCATCTGCTTCCACTTCTCCGATCACTCTGTAGGTACTTGTGAGAGATCCCACCTTGTCCGCCGGAACTTCCGCAATGAAGTCACCATATGCCGGAGAGAAGAAATCCCTCGGATCCAGATCATGCTCGATCTTTATACCGAACCGGTTACCGAATGCCATCTTCGAAACAGCTTCCGCTATGCCGAATCTTCCCGTCACATACGCGGAGATAATTCTCTTGTTCTGAATATCCTCGCGCAGCTTATCGCAGACATCAAGAATACCCTTATAATCCGGAAGCTGATATTCCGTATGCGGAAGGCGGATCCAGACAATCTTATTTCCTGCCTTCTTGAATTCCGGTGTAATCAGATCCTGCACCTTTGCCACATCCACTGCAAAGGAAACAAGTGTCGGCGGAACATCGATCTTTTCAAAGGTTCCGGACATGGAATCCTTTCCTCCGATGGACGGAAGGCCGAATCCGATCTGCGCCGCATAGGCTCCGAGGAGAGCTGCCATGGGCTGACTCCAGCGCTCCGGGTCCGCATTCATTCTGCGGAAGAATTCCTGGAAGGTAAAACGGATCTTGTGCACATCGCCGCCCATTGCCGCAATCTTTGCAAGAGATGTTGTCACAGCCCATGCAGCACCGTGATACGGACTCCATGTGCTAAGTGCCGGATCAAAGCCATATGCCATCAATGTGACGGTATTTGTCTTTCCGCCCGGAACCGGAACCTTGGCAGCCATGCCCTGCGTTTCGGTCAGCTGATATTTTCCGCCGTAGGGCATCAGTACGGAGGCCGCTCCGATGGAGCCGTCAAACATTTCCACAAGACCTCTCTGCGAGCAGACATTTAAGTCTCCCAGCACCTTCAGCCATTCGCTGCGGATGCCTTCCGCATCATTGACATCAGTTGTCACGTACGGATTCGGATTCATTTCGGAATCTTTCTTATTCGGAATATCCACAAACACATCCGTCTCCTGATGAGCACCGTTCGTATCGAGGAATGCTCTGGAAATGTTCACAATGTCTTTGCCCTTCCAGTTCAGAACAAGGCGCGGTTCCTTTGTTACAACAGCAACCGGTGTTGCCTCCAGGTTTTCACTGTGCGCATATTTCAGGAACTTATCCACATCCTTCGGATCCACAACGACCGCCATACGTTCCTGGGACTCGGAAATGGCAAGTTCCGTTCCATCAAGGCCCGCATACTTCTTCGGCACCTTATCAAGATCTACCTTAAGTCCGGGAGCCAGCTCTCCAATTGCAACGGATACACCGCCGGCGCCAAAGTCATTGCACTTTTTAATGAGATGAGCAACCTCTTCCCGCTTGAAAAGTCTCTGAAGCTTTCTTTCGGTCGGCGCATTGCCCTTCTGTACTTCTGCGCCGCAGACTTCCGTTGACTCCACCGTGTGTGCCTTGGAAGATCCTGTCGCACCGCCGATTCCGTCACGTCCCGTACGGCCGCCTAGAAGAATGATGATATCTCCCGGATCGGAATTTTCACGAATGACGGCTCTTCTCGGAGCGGCTCCGACAACAGCACCGATTTCCATACGCTTTGCAACATAGTTCGGATGATAGATTTCCTTCACATAGCCTGTCGCAAGGCCGATCTGGTTGCCATAGGATGAATAACCGTGTGCCGCGCCGCGGACAAGGCGTTTCTGCGGAAGCTTGCCCGGAAGTGTTTCCGACTGTGGAACCGTGGGATCAGCAGCTCCGGTGACACGCATTGCCTGATATACATAGGTACGTCCTGACAGCGGATCGCGGATTGCACCGCCAAGACAGGTTGCCGCACCACCGAACGGCTCGATTTCCGTCGGGTGATTGTGTGTTTCATTCTTAAAGTTAATCAGCCATTCCTCTTCCTTGCCGTTCACATCGACCGGAACAACGATGGAGCAGGCATTGATCTCATCGGATTCTTCCTGATCCTTGAGCTTCCCTTCCTTCTTCAGCTTCTTTGCGCCAAGGAGCGCCAGATCCATCAGGGAGACATACTTATCGGATCTGCCCTTATAGACCTCGTCACGATCCGCCAGATACTGCTTGAACGTATCCTCGATCGGCTTCTTCATGTCGCCTTCGCCAAAAGTCACATTCTTCAGTTCCGTCTGGAATGTGGTGTGGCGGCAATGATCGGACCAGTAGGTATCAAGCACGCGGATTTCCGTGATCGTGGGATCACGTTTTTCTTCATTCTTAAAATAGTCCTGGATAAATTTGAAATCCGCGAAGGTCATCGCAAGATTTAAGCTGTCATAAAGTTTCTTAAGGGCCGTATCATCTTCCTTAATAAAGCCGGTCATGGTTTCCACATGATCAGGCTCCGCATAGACCGCCTTCAGTGTCTTCGGCTTGGTTTCATCGGTCAGACGGGAATCCACAGGGTTAATCGTATCATCGATGACCTTCTTCATATCATCTTCAGTCAGATCACCGATGATCATATATGTCGTTGCGGTACGAACCGTCGGATCCTCTTTTTCATTCAGGAAACGGATGCACTGTTCCGCAGAATCCGCTCTCTGATCAAACTGCCCCGGAAGATATTCGACGGAAAATACATGCGCATTTTCCTCATCCGGAAGTTTTTCATAGTAAATATCATCTACAGGAGGCTCTGCAAATACCGTTTTGCATGCCTTTTCAAATGTCGCATCGGAAATATTTTCCACATCATAACGAATGAAAATGCGGACATTTTCACACTGTTCGATGTTCAGATAGTGACGGATTTCATGTCTGAGATCTTTTGCCGAAATGGCAAATGACGGTTTCTTTTCTACATAGATTCTTCTAACCATGTATGTATATACCCCGCTTTGAGCTGTTGAGAACCGTGCAGAAGACTTCAGAGAAGCCGAAGCCGCCGGTTCTGATATAAGATTGTCGTTCTCATTATAGCGGAAAAGTCACAGGAAGCAAATACCATAAAAATCCGTTACATACAGCAGAAACATTTGCAGCGGCAAAAAATCAGTGCACCAGATATGTCCCCAGCCGGATGCCGTCTCCTGTCAGGCAGTCTTCGTAGCTGTCAATTCGTTGATCCGTTCTCTTTTCAGATTCCCTCTGCCGATCTTTTTCTCCTGCATGGCCGGCGTACCAGACTCCCGAAAGTCCCGCTTTTACGGCTGCCTCATAGTCACCGCGATAATTATCTCCGATAAAAAGGCATTCCTCCGGAGCACAGCCGGCTTTTTCCACGACATGGGTGAAAAATCCGAGTGCCGGTTTCTCCACTCCCGCCTCTTCGCTTGTCACCATAAAATCCATGTACGGTCCCAGATTCAGACGACGGATTTTTTCAAACTGGATCCATGTCGTCATGTTTGTTCCGCAGCCAATCCGGATTCCGTAGAGTTTTAATGCACGCAGAAGTTCCGCCGCTCCCGGTTCGATCTCCATATTGTCGAGAAAGGTGTCCCAGTAAGCGCTGCACATCGCAAGCGCATGCGGAAAGAGCGGCTTTTCCAGTTTTTCAAGCATCATCTGATAACGGATCAGCCGGCTGTGAGAGGCTGCCTGACCGGGCATCGTCTTCTGCTGTCTGTCAAACATTTCCGAGTGGAGATTTCGTGCCTCTTCTTCGGTCAGTCCGAATCTGTTTTCACAGTATCCGTACAGCTCTCTTTTCGCTGCCTGATCTGATTTTGTATAGTTGTACAGTGTATTATCGAGATCAAAGATCACCGTTTTTATCTGTGTCATTTTCTTCTCCTTCGTTTTCTTTCTGCTCGATCCAAAACTCTGCAAGCTGCGTTTTCACCGTTTTCATGCTGCAGACTTCCACATCGTCCCATTCCCTGGGAAAGAGTTCCCGATAGCTCCTTTCCAGAAACCGCTCATCAAGAAGCAGTATGATGCCGCAATCTTCAGCCGTTCGAATCACGCGCCCCGCAGCCTGCTCCACCTTATTCATTCCGGGATAAAGGTAAGCATAACAGAAACCGTTTAATCCGCGGTCTTCATAGTATTGTTTTAAAATATTTCTTTCGGCCGAAACCTGAGGAAGGCCCGCTCCGACAATCATTGTACCGATAAGTTTCCTGCCTGCTAGATCTATTCCCTCTGAAAAGACCCCTCCCATCACGGCAAATGCCACGAGGGACCGGTCCGCGTCCTCATAGAAATTTTCCAGGAAAATTTCACGGTCCGTCTCTGACATAAAAGATCCCTGCATGACATAGTCAACATCCGGCGTATCATATTCTTCTTTGTAAATGTCAAAGACATCCCGCATCATCCGGTAAGACGGAAAAAATGCCAGATAATTTCCGATCTTTGCATGGGCAGCCACGCTGATATAAGAGGCAAGTTTCCTGTACATGTCGGGTCCGCGCTGTGTATATCGCGTACTCACGTCACTTCCGATCAGGATCCGGCGATTTCTTTTGGGAAATGGAGACTCCGCGTAGACCGCATAAGAGTCCTCTTCCACGGTCAGAAGGTTCTTAAAATAGGAAATCGGCAGGAACGTTGCCGAAAAAAAGACTGCCGTTCTGCCCTTTCGAATGCAGTCCGTGATGCGCGAGGCCGGATTGACGCAGAAAATTCTGACGGAAAAGCGGGACTGTTTTTTCCCGGTTCCATCTTCCTCTTTGGATTCTCCCTGCCGATCTTTTCTTTGCAGCATGAGATACGGTTCAAAATTGTCATCCGCATCCTGCAGCACAGAGCAGAAATTCCCGAGTTCGAAATAAAAATCCAGAAGTTTTTCCTTAAGTCCCTCGTGTTCATGTTCCCGAAACAGATCCTGCATCGCTTCATAGGCATGAAGGCAGGCATACAGGAGCGATTCCAGTTCGGACAGAGACACTTTTTCGTAGTTTTCTCTCCCCGCTGCCGTATGATCCGATAGCTTATGTTTTTGATCGAGCAGCAGCTGATTTACCTTCGAGAGTGCATTTCTCAATTTTTTCCGTTCCTTCGGCACCGCTCTTTTCGCTGCCAGAACATCCTCTTTACAAAGAGAGGCACTGTACATTTCCCTGCCGCGATCGACAAGATTATGAGCCTCATCCACAAGAAAAACGGCATCGGATTTTGCACCTTCCCCGAAAAACTTCCTAAGCCTCGCATTCGGATCAAAGACATAGTTGTAATCGCAGAGGACCGCATCACACCACTCCGCCAGATCCCGGGTCAGCTCATAGGGACAGACCTGAAATTTCTCCGCTGCCGCAAGAATATTTTCCCGATCATACGTATAGATATCCTTGTCTGTCAGGAATCGGTAAAGCGCATCATTGACCCGGTCAAAATGTCCCTTTGCGTAGGAGCAGTCTTTTGGTGTGCAGGATGGCTCATGCAGCGGGCAGATCTTTTCCTTAGACGTAATCTGCACCGTCTTAAAATCCAGCCCATGGTTTCTTAAGATCTCAAACGCTTCTCTGCCTGCCGACAGAGTTTCATTTTTTGCCGTCAGGTAAAAGATCCGATCTCCATATCCTTCCCCGATGGCCCGGACCGCCGGAAAAACGCAGCTCATTGTCTTTCCGACTCCCGTAGGTGCCATAAGAAAAAGTTCTTTTCCTTCGTGGATCGCATGGTAGACGGCAGCCGTCAGCTTCTGCTGTCCCTTCCTGTATGGAAACGGAAACTCAAGATCTGCCATCGATGCATCGCGGCTTCTTCTGTGCTCCAGCTGCCAAAGCGCCCATTTCTCATACTCCCGTACAAGTGTTTCAAACCACTCCTTCAGTTCCTCCGTATGATAGGAAAAAGAAAAGCGCCGGATTTCCTGCGTCTCAAGATTGGCATAGGTCATCTGCACGGATATATAAGGAAGCGAATTTTGGCTTGCATAGATGTATGCATAACATTTGGCCTGCGCCAGATGGACGGGAAACGGCTCTTCAAGGGATGTGACATCCAGATACATTCCCTTGATCTCATCAATCGTTGCTGCGGTCGTCCCATTATCCGCATTCGATTCCTTGATGATTCCATCGGCCCGTCCCTCGATTCGCAGAATCATCTTCTCCAGTGGTATATCCAGTTTCAGAGCCACTTCCGGAGTATACTTTCCCGATGTTCTTTTCTGCTCCGCCTTCTGAATCTTTCTGTGAATTCTTCCTCCCGCAAGCATTGCTTCCTGATCACGTCCGGAAGGCATCCCGGCATTGATATCTCCGCTTCGCAGCAGAAATTCCACCAGGTTTCGGACGGAGATCTTTACCACAGGGAGATCCGCATTCTCTTTTTCTACAGCTTTCTTTTTCATAAAATCAGTATACACCGAAAGATTGTCCGGGCACAGCTCCATTGCTTCGCAATTCCTGCCGTGC
>CAYYEB010000075.1:0-8299 GCA_964470725.1 uncultured Lachnospiraceae bacterium
GAGACTTCCCACCAGCCCGGAGCCCAGGCTTTGGTCATGACACGGCGCGTGATCAGAAATTTGTGATCCGGGCGCATCAGAACGCCGAGGACAGTGAGATGATACTCGTCATCCTTTAAAATCCAGTCATTTCTCTTCATGGTGCGGCCTGTCGGTTTCTTATTTCTATCGTAAATATCCCAGTATTCCATCTTTTTCATCCTCATTCTCTAAATGTGCGTCGGGATCTGTTTTGCCGGCGGGCAGGTCGGATCACAGACCGAGCTCTTCAGCAGCCTTTTCAGCCTCTTCAATAATTCGTTCAAATTTGTCGAGCGCCGCGTCGATGGGTTTCTCATCGGTCAGATCCACGCCGGCATGCTTCAGCTCATCGATGGGATCCTCACTTCCGCCGAGGGACAGAAATTCAAGATAGCGCTTCACTGCAGGCGCACCCTCGTTCCGCACGGCTTCCGAAATGGCAACCGCAGCGGAATAACTTGTCGCATATTTATAAACATAAAATGGACGGTAAAAATGCGGAATTCTTGCCCATTCATACTGTACTTCCTCATCCATGACCAGATCCGGGCCGAAATAATCTTCGATCAGCTGCCTGTAGATGCCATTGAGAGCCGTGGCATTTAACGCCTCGCCCTGTTCTGCGAGCTCATGGGCCTTCTGCTCAAATTCGGCAAACATGGTCTGACGGTAAACGGTTCCCTTAAAGGCCTCCAGATACTGATTGAGATACACAAGACGCTCTTTCGGATCCGTTGTCCCGGCAAGGAGCTTCTCGACGAGAAGATTCTCATTGACTGTCGAAGCGACTTCAGCTACAAAGAGCGTGTATTCGGAATACTGCGGCTTCTGATGATGATTACTGAGCCAGGTGTGCATCGAATGACCCATTTCATGGGCGATTGTGGATACGGAGTCCAGCGTTCCTGTGAAATTGGTCAGAATAAACGGATTACTGTTATAGGTGCCGGAAGAATAGGCGCCGCCGGTCTTTCCCTTATTCGGATAGACATCGATCCAGCGCTCGGCAAAGGCCCGTTTCACTGTATTGACATACTCATCCCCGAACACAGAGACAGTGTCCAGAACCATCTGCTGTGCTTCCTCATAGGTATACTTCTTGTCATTTCCCTTGACCAAGGGAGCATAGAGATCGTAATAGTGAAGCTCATCAAGACCGAGAAGCCTCTTTCTGAGCTTTACGTAACGGTACATTGCCGGCATATGTCTGCGGACGGAATGAACCAGATTGTCATAGACCTGCTCCGGAACATTTTCTTCAGCCATGGACATGGCACGGCTTCCTGCATAATGGCGAACGCGGGCTTCAGCCACGGCACCCTTTACAGCCCCTGAATAAGATGCGGCAAATGTATTGATGTGAGTTCTGTATCCGCGGTAATAGCTTCGAAAAGAATTCTCACGGAGAGTGCGGTCATCCGAAGACTGCAGCAGAATGTAGTTGGAACCTGTGACTTCCACGGACTTTCCCGTCGAATCCTTTGCCGGATGAAATGCCAGATCGACATCCTGGAGGGTATTGGCAATTTCCTTCGGCGCACCGAATACTTCCGCAAATTGCGCAAGAAGCTGCTCCTCATCGGCATTTAAGGTGTGTGCCTTCTGCCTTAAGAGCTGTACGAGAAGATAACGGTAATCCTTAAGAGTCTCATTTTCAGTGAATTCCTTCAGTGTATCTTCCGGAAGGGACAAAATCTCCGGCTGTGCAAATGCGCTGGCGGAGACGGCTTCCACATATTTGGAATAAATCTTTGCATACATCTTCTGGCCGGCATCGGCGCCGTTGTCCTCATTCTTTCGAAGAGATGCATACTCAAAAAGATCGCTCAGGAGCAGATCCAGATCGGTCTCCGCGTCGAAATACTCTTTTACGGTTTTTGCATCCTTCAGCTTTCCCTGAAATGATGCGACCTTTGCAATTTTACCGTCGAGCTGGGGAAGAGTATCCTCCCACGCTTTATCATCTTTATATAAGGTAGTCAGATCCCACTGAAAGCGGGGATCCATGTCCTTTCTTTCCTTTAATTCAGCCATAAATCTCCTTTGCATTAAGTCCTTTTTCAAATTTTTCACAATGTGATTATCCTAGCACAATCAGCGATAGGGGGCAATTATCTAGAGCATATATTAGAAAAAGGTTCATCGAAGGTGAATAGTTACTGCTCACTCCTATGGCATACAGGGCCTTAAATCATGAACTGATTGCTCCGGGCGTCCGAGTGACGCCGGTCATTAATGAATGCAAGCCGTTAGGCGCAGCATGAATTTAGGACCGCTGCGAGAACGAGCGAGCGGGAGCGTCCCGGAACAACAGTTCATGATTTGAGGCCCGTACCTAGAGTTATGTCTGAACAGTAACGATAAATCGCGCACTATGCTTGACTTTGGAGCCACTGTTTGCCGCTCAAAGCAGCCTGTGTTATAATGAGTCCCCGGAAAGGATTGTGATACACATGGATTTTAAGACATTACAGAAAGATATGATTGCGGCAATGAAGGCCAGGGATAAGGAACGCAAAAATGTGATTTCTTCACTTGTATCCGGCGCAAAGAAAATCGCCATTGATGAAGGAACCAGAGATCACATTTCCGAAGATCAGGTCAATCGTGCCGTTTTGAAGGAACTTCACGCAGCAAAGGAGCAGATTGATACCTGCCCGAAGGATCGTACGGATCTTTTGAAGGAATATCAGTTCCGTTATGATGTCATTTCGGAATACGCACCGAAGATGATGTCGGAGGATGAGATTGAACAGGTACTGAAGGAGAAGTATGCAGACGTTCTTGCAACGAAGAACATCGGCCAGATTATGAAGACCGTGATGCCGGAGCTGAAGGGCAAGGCGGAAGGCAAGACCATCAATAAAGTGGTTGCAAAGCTCTGCAAATAAGACGGACGTATGAAGAAGATACGGAAAAACTTTCGCTTGCTGAAGTGCTGTCTCGCGGCTTTTCTTGCTGCGGCAGCACTTCTTTGCGTACCTTCTTTTTCTGTATTTCATTTTCTTATGCCGGGAACAATCTCGGCCCGGGCCGATAATCTGACGGATGATTCATTTTCAAAACTGGAATGGAAACTTGAATTTGCCGACTATAAGATCGGAACGGTGCAGTCCGTCTGCACCACGGAAAACTACATTATTACCATCGACAATGTCGCCGATGATCCGTCAAAAAATGACATCGTATCTGCATACTATAAAAACAAAACGGATGAAAACGGCAATCCGGTAAAGCAGTACTCTCTTGCAAAACGGGTCAGTGACCGGGAGTGGGAACACGGAAACTGCATGACGTATAATCCGAATACGGGACTGATTTATGTGGCGCTCTATACCAATACGACCGGAGATAATGCGGGATGCGTTTATGAGATGGATCCGAACACTCTGGAATATGTCGGAAAGATTCAGATCGGAGATGGAAGTTACAACATTCTGGGCCTCGGCTACAAGGAAGACACCAATCAGTACATCATGCAGACGGATGCGGCCGGCGGCTTCAGCATGAAGCTGCTCGATGCAAACTTTCAGATTATCGATGATTACGGACCGGTGGATCCGAACCCCGGAAACAATTTCCAGGGTCTTGTGGCAGATGGAGATTATGCGATCAATCTGCCGGTTACGGTCCATAAGAAAAAGCTCGGAGAGTGGATGGATGTTTTTTCGATATCGCGGCGGGCACTCATCTATTCGGCACAGATGAATATCGATCTTTACGGCTCCACTGCGTCGGAAGGAGAAGGGTTCTGTAAACTCGACGAGGATACACTGCTTCTGGTACTGAACATTTATATGAAGGACGGAGCCGAAATGGTTCGCTTTTATACGGCAGAGATCCCGGGAAGTGCAGGAGAAAAGGTTTCGGAAAAGGCCTCGATGTCCGCCAATGGGACCGTGCCTGAAAATCGCGCGGATTCTGAAAATAGCGGCTCTGCCTCGGGAAGCAGTTCCGGTAATGCCGCGGCGAGCCTTCCCTTAAATACATTAAATGAAAATTCGGTAAGCAGGAAAAACGGGAGTTCACAGGTAGTGACAGAGGCTCCGGCAGTTCGCGGCCTAAACAGTCTCCTTTCAAATTTTGAAAAGCTGCTGGGGGCTCTTGTGACGGGAAACGGAAAAGCTCTGAGAAAGTTTGGCAGAAACATAACCCATGGATGGAGAACGTTTCTCCATCATCTTCATCACATTCATACTCCACGCTGGCTTCCCTATGCGATTCTTTTTGCGGTACTGCTTGTGGCGGGACCCGGAATGCTGCTTTATATGCTTCATCTGAAGAAGGCAAGGAAGCGTCTTGATGAGAGAACAAAACGTCTTCGTGAGGAGATTCTAAGAAAAATGGATGAGGATTCGTAAGAAACATCATGAATTTTATGTTCATAGTGTGTTGAAAACGGAAGATTCCGGGTAAAAGACCTGAGTTGATTGCTAAGACTCTCGGTCCTTCAATGACGGAGAAGCTTGCATAAATATAAAAGAGAGGATACAGGAATGCTGGAAGAACTGAAAAAGGAAGTCATGGAAATCGCAAAGCGGGCGCAGCGGGACGGTTTGTGCAAACACAAATCCGGGAATTTTTCCGCAAGGGACCCCAGGAGCGGACTTGTCGTGATGACACCGACAAATAAGGACAGAGAACTCCTTGTGCCGGATGATATGGTTATCATGGATCTGGATGCCAACGTGGTTGAAAATCTGACCGGACTTAAGCCCACGAGTGAGTCTTTAATGCATCTGGAAATCTATAAGACGAGACCGGATGTGCGTGCAATTGTGCATACACACTCAATGTATGCAACGGTATTTGCCGTCTTAAACAGGCCGGTTCCTGCGGTTGTGTATGAAATGCAGCATCTGAACTGCTCAAAGGCGAGAATACCGGTTGCTCCTTACGGAAGACCCGGAAGTGTGGAACTTTCGAAGTCTGTCATCGAACCGTGCAAAGAAGCGGATGCGTTTCTGCTTGAGGGCCATGGAGCCGTGGCGGTGGATGAAACCGATGTGGAAGGCGCCTATCTTAAAGCCAATTACATCGAGGAACTTTCCGAACTGTACTATCATCTGCTGACAGTCGGAGGCGGACAGGAACCGCCGCATTTCCCTGCAGAGGAGCTGCAGAAGTGGGAATATCCGAAGGAGATTCATTTCAAGAAGTAAACTATTGCTGCTTCCGAAGTTTTCTTCGCACCCGGTTAATATGACGCTCAAAGTCACCGCTTCGGATAAACTCAGTCAGCACGTACTGTTCAAAAACCGGAACTGTACAGGAATAGAAACTGATTTTCTCCTTGAGCGGTTCGGCAAGTTCGGAGGGAAGAACCATATATCCGGACCGCATGGAAGGTGCGATTGTTCTGGAAAATGTGTTCATATAGATCACAGTGCGGTGGGGTTCGAGCGAAAAAATGGTGTCCTCCGCCTTTGTTGACATGGTAAATTCGGAGTCCATATCATCTTCGATGATTGTGGCTCCGCGTTTTTTTGCCCATCGGATATATTCGCCCCGTTTGGAAGCGTCTGCAGTGACTCCTGAGGGATAACTGTGGAAAGGCGTAATGTGCAGAACCTGTGCAGAGGCACCGTGAAGAGCGGAGGAACGGATTCCGTTTTTTCCCATCTGCAGAAGTTCGGTTTTTGCACCGCAGGATTCATAGACCCGTTGAATCTGACTGTAAGAGGGATTTTCAAGGCCGTAAATCTTATCTCTCCCCAGCATCTGCACAATTAAAGTATACATATATTCCGAACCGGATCCGATAATCACCTGTTCGGGAGTGACCACGATACCTCGGCTTCTTGCAAGATAAGACGCGATCGCCTGACGGAGTTCCGGAACGCCAAAGGTAGGAGATTTGATGAGGATCCGTTCCCCATAGTCCGAGAGCACTCTGCGCATCGTTCTGGCAAATGTGGAAAACGGAAAATCCTCCGGAGGATTCCAGTAGGATTCGGCCTGTTCGACTTCCGAAAGACCGGAAAATGCCTCTGAAGTCTCAGGGGCTGGGTTTGATGCCTCACCGACAGCGGCTTCACCTACCGGAAAACTTTCCTCCTCTTTATAAATGCAGTAATATCCGCTGCGTTCCCTGGCTTCGATATAGCCCTCTTCAAGAAGCAGCTGAAAGGCATGATCTGTCGTAATGACACTTGTTCCGGTGTCCTCTGCGAGAATTCGCTTTGAGGGAAGACGATCTCCATATGTATATACACCATTTATAATGTCATTTCTTAATTCCTGATAAATCTGAAGATAAACGGGTTCGGATTTTGTTTTATCAATAAAATATTTCATTTTCGAAGATGATGTCCCCTATATGTAAGAGTACGAGGCATGTTTTGCCTGCGCACACGACAACCTGAGCTTCTTAAAACTGATTATATATAAAATACTGAAACTGGTAATTTTAATAGGATCAGAATATACCTATAATACCATGTAAAAGCAGGAAAAGAAAGTCCTAGACAGCATGAGGAGGCTTCATCATGAAAAAAGACAACGTCAATCAGCTGGCAATCGGAGCACTTGGAATAGCAATCGTATTTATTCTGACCCGTGTGATTCAGTTCCCGATCCCGTTCGGATATGCACATCTCGGAAATGCGGCAATCTTCTTCATGTCCGCTTATTTCGGACCCGCAATCGGAGGAATTGCAGCGGGACTCGGATCAGCCCTTTCGGATCTGACGAGTTTCCCGGTCTGGGCTCTTCCGACATTGATCATTAAAACGATCATGGGAATTCTGACGGCCGTGATCGCCGGGAAGAGCGGCATTAAGAGCGTGCGTACGTTTTTGGCAGTTCTCGCAGGAGCCGCTGAAATGGTTGTCGGGTATTTCCTGGCAGGAGCAGTAATGTATGGCGGATTCGCGGCAAGCGCGGCACAGATTCCGGGACTTTGTATGGAGGGCGTAGTCGGAATCGTTCTCTTCTATGCATTTTCAGCGGTATTTGAAAAAGCAGGACTCAAGCGGATGGTCGTAAGTCACTTAGCAGTAAGATCAAAATAAGGGTTGCCGAAGAGAAGAGACGGCCCGTATAATGGCGGTGATTTGTGAATGCTTTGAAATGACTCAGAATGACAGACCATAATCTGAGTCCCTGCATGGTATAGAGAACGATAGGATTTCGCATACATGTCAAATAAGAAAGCGGTGGATCACAACCGGCAGAAGAAGATCGCAGTCATTAATGATATGACAGGATTCGGAAGATGTTCTCTGGCAGTTGCGATTCCGATTATTTCCAAATTAAAGGTTGAGTGTTGCTGGGTGCCGACGGCGGTGCTCAGCAATCACACAGGATTCCCGAGCTACTTCATGGACGATTATACGAAGCACTTTGCGGAGTATACGGATGAATGGAAAAAGCTGGGATTGAAATTTAACGGGATTTCCACGGGATTTCTCGGTTCAAAGGAGCAGGTCCGTCTGGTGACGGGCTTTCTTCATGATTTTGCGGAACCGGATACAATTGTGGAAGTGGATCCGGTGATGGGAGATTACGGAAAAAAATATTCCAGCTATACCGATGAAATGTGCCGGGAAATGAAAAAACTCGTGACCTGCGCCGATATCATTACGCCAAATCTGACAGAGGCCTGCATACTGACGGATACGCCCTACCATGACGGTCATTGGAAAAATAAGGAATTACAGGAACTTCTGAAAAAACTTTCCGATCTCGGACCGCGGAAAATTGTGATTACGGGAATTACCCAGGGCGAGTTTCTGGCAAACTTAAGCTATGTGCGGGGGCAGGAAGTAAAGCTGACGCGCCAGTATAAAGTCGGGGACCAGAGAAACGGGACGGGAGATGTCTTCTCGGCTGTAATAGCTGCGGATGCCGTCAACGGCGTACCGTTCGACAAATCTGTGCGAAAGGCATCGAGATTTGTCAAAAAATGTATCCTCAAATCAATAGAACTCGGAATACCGACGACCGACGGGGTCGCCTTTGAGGAGGTACTGGATTCGCTTCATTAAATGTGCTTGCATTGACGGTGCTCAGATTGCGGCCTGTTGCTCCGGGACGCTCTCGCTGAGAGTTGGAAGGGAAAGAAGAATGGCTGAGAAAAAAGAAGAAATATTATATAAAGTACATAATAATCTCTATGTGAACTTAACAAACCGATGTCCGTGCGCATGTACCTTCTGTCTTCGTCAGACAATGGACAGGATCGGGGAATCGGATTCTCTGTGGCTCGATCATGAACCGTCTTATGAAGAAGTTGTGGCAGCATTCCGGAAGAAAAACATGGACGAATATGACGAAG
>CAYYEB010000076.1:0-3319 GCA_964470725.1 uncultured Lachnospiraceae bacterium
TCCCGGACCCGAATCCAAAACGATTTTGAGGGCCGGGAGATATATTTTTCATGTCACGAGGTTGGAGAGGCCTTAAAAACTTTCCTTTGCGAAGAGCGCCGCTCCGATTGCTCCGATGAGATCCGGGTACTTCATGATGGAAAGCGGTGCTTTCAGTGTTCGTTCGATTTCCTTTGCAACACCCTGATTTCTTGCAACGCCTCCGGTCATCATGTAGGGAGCATTTCCTCTGACACGGCGCACCATTGCGCAGGTCTTGTGGGCGACGGATTTGTCGAGGGCATGGACGATATCGGAAGTCTCCGCATTTTCCGCAATCAGGGAGACGACTTCGGATTCGGCGAAGACCGTGCAGGTGGACGTGATATTCAGATCCTTCTTCCATTTGAGCCCCAGTTTACTCATCGTGTCCATATCAATTTCAAGCGTATGGGCCATCATTTCAAGAAAACGGCCGGTTCCGGCTGCGCACTTATCATTCATAACAAAATTCATCACGTTTCCGTCTTCATCGAGACAGATGACCTTGCTGTCCTGTCCGCCGATGTCGATGATGGTGCGGGCAGCGGGATCCGCAAAATGAGCGCCCTTGGCATGGCAGGATATCTCCGTTTTGGCCGCGTCGGCAAAGGTGATAAATTCGCGCCCGTAACCTGTCGCAATGATGGTGCGGATGTGCGAAGCGGCATCGCCCAGTTGATTTTGAATTTCCTGATAGGCCTTTTCGGCGGCGGCGCCCGCCTTTGCACCGGTTCGGACGATGGAAGAAGCCAGAAGTTTTCCGCTTCGGTCAATTGCCGCAACGTTTGTTGTCGTGGAACCGGAATCAATTCCGATGAAAATGTCATTGCTGTCTGACTGCGTCATATCAGGTGTGTTCCTTTCTTTTGAAATAGAAGAGCCGCGGGAACGGTTCTTTGAGGCTGCATGATCGGAAGTGTAGGAAATGCCCTTTGCACCGAGACTTTCATCAAAGGCGGCAAGACGTGTGGAGAGCTGTCCCGCACTCTGGGAGGTATAGTCGGATTCTATTTTGAGAATCGGCAGATCACTGTGCCGGCGAAGCTCCGCATACTCAAAAGAATAATAGTCGCAGAATTTGACGGTATGGTACACAATGCCGGAAAGACCCCGAATTCTGAGAAGTCGTGTTCTCCCGGCAACATCATCCATCCGCATACACGGAACCTGTCCGAGAAGAGCCTTTGCATAAGCATGAATCAGTTCCTCATCTGAGAGCTGTTCCGCATTTTCTGGGGGCATCGCAAGAGAGCGAAGACCTCCGCAGGTCAGATTGACGACCGGAAGGGAAAGAGAGGCCCGTATTTTCTGAAACAGTTCATCAGAAGGCCGGGCTCCGAGAACCGCAATAAACTCCTGATGCGATTTATTTTCCAGAAGTTCCTGCCAGGCTTCGGCATTCTTTCTCCAGGCTTCGAGAAGTTTCGCTCTGTCGAACGTATGACCGGAATAGGAGGTATAATCCCGAATGAGACGCTGCAGCTCTTTCGTATACATTTCCAGTGCATAACCTGTATTCTTATGCGGAAGATCGAGCATTTCGCGAAAGGCGAATCTGTCTTCCGGAAGTGCATCCCAGACCCGGCGGATCGAATCACAGCAGGTTGTCAGAATCAGTTCCGAGTCTTCTTTTTTCTGCTGCAGAAGATTTAAGAGCAGCAGCTTTGCGTGGGAACATACGGAACTGTGGAGGTAGGGATCCGTTGCGGAAAAATCCGGTGCATCATTATTCGGCATTTCAAATCCTGCGCCGAAACTCAGCATCAGTTCAAGCGGAGTATATTTACATAGATAAGTCAGCATAATAAACCTCTTATAATAGCATTATTACAAAGTCGAAAAATCAGAATATTCTGATTTTGAGCCTGAGCGGGCTGATTAATGCGCTTCCAACTGTTCCACAAATGCGTTGGCCCGTGTGATAATCTGCTCCGAACCGCCGTTCATGCGGTCACAGGCATCTCCGTCCAGAATCAGTGTCGGAAAGCCGTTTTCCTCAAATACACGCTTTGCCGTAAAGGAAATTCCCTGTGTCTGCTTGCATCCCCACTGACAGAAGATCAGAATTCCGTCAACACCCAGTTTTTTCGCCATCTTCAGTGTCGCCTGAATTCTCCGGTTTCCGGGGCCGTTAAAACTGTCATTGACGAGACGCTTCGCCATGGATTCATAGGGCTTTTCCGGATCCATAGGGTCCATGGAGCTGTAGGCGATGTCACTACCGACGATTTCGACGCGATGATTATCGGTTCCCTGAAAAATATCCATGACGGAATTCTGCCAGTTGGGAAGAACATGCATCCATAAAATGCGTTTCTCCGTCGTATGCCGGGGAGCGGTCTTCAAATCATGCAGGAGCAGCTCGGAAAATTTCAGAGCCGTTTCGGAGCCGATCAGGAGATGATTATTAAAATCCAGCATGAGCTCCGGTGTCATGGCTTCCGGGAAATGCGCATCCATCCGGTGAGAAAGATATTTTCGATAGTTTCGGAAGGTACGGTTCCCACGGTCAATACACTCTTTCAGCGCAGTCTCATCGAGCTTTTTCTGGGTGGCCTCTTCCGTCATGCGTGCAAGGCCGCGAAGCTGACCGGCCACATAGGATACGGCATCGTCATCGGTTTCAGAGGGCACATCGATGACACAGTGCGGAACCTTCCAGAGATTCGCAAGCGTGCGGAACGTCAGCTGATTGGCATCACAGGCCAGAGTCGTATTTGCTACGAGAGCAGGCTTTTTCAGAACATGGGATTCGGCAATGCCGAGAAGACATCGGTGAAAAGAACAGAACGTTTCGGAAGCGCCTTCCTCTTCTGCCTTTTCGACAAAAGGCTGTTCGGCCGCGGTACAGACGACATATGTAGCCAAAGCCTCGGGAGCCGTAATCGGAATGTCCATTGCATGGAAGATTTCCGGCGGCATGAAAATATTGACGACGGCGGAACCGGAAGGATCCGTCAGCATTCCTGCCATCTGATTGGCAAGATAACCCTGCAGAAATTCCCGGGATGCATTTCTTTTCTTTGAAGGCAGCTTTGATGCCTGAAAACCGACTGCCTTATAGGCCAGAGACAGCATTTTCGCTGCGCGATCCGGATGTTCGGGCACCTGACGGCCGATAAAATTTCCTAACTTTTCAACTCCCTGATTCAATCTGCGCTCCTTTCTGAGGCACTTTATAGTTACTGTTCAGACATGACTTTAGGTACGGGCCTCAAATCATGACCTGTCTACCATAGGAGTGAACAGTAATACTTTATATATGAATAGAACTAAATTGATTCTAGCATAGCATTTC
>CAYYEB010000076.1:3419-8271 GCA_964470725.1 uncultured Lachnospiraceae bacterium
GAACAGTAATACTTTATATATGAATAGAACTAAATTGATTCTAGCATAGCATTTCCGGGAATATAGATATAGACACAGATGCAGAAATTTGTACCTGCCGCAAGGCTGAGAAAAGAGCAACATATGAATGTTCAGCGGCAAAATATATCTCCCGGACGCGAATCGAAAACGCTTTTGAGCGCCGGGAGATATATTTTGTCGGTGGACATGACGGTATTGAGTGCTGTTACTCAGTTCCCCGCCCGCACCTTGCCAAAACAAATGAAAAAAGTTATTATAGAAACATTACGGAGGTGTTACAAATTTGAAAAAGATTTTGGTCAGTTTGATACTTGCAGCTTCTCTGACTGCAACAGGAATTCCGGTTATGGCAGCAGATACTTCAAGCGAAGCGTCTGTTTCAACCGATGCGGTATCCGAAAATGCAACCGGAGAGGATTCGGCGGATCTTGTTTCTGCTTCATCCGGATCCGTCACATTTGATCAGGCTCTCGCAGATCTGTTCGATAATTCGATGACAATCACGGATAATCAGATCTTTCAGGTCGCGGGTGCGATGCAGAATGATTTCAGTAAGGTAGAGAAAAGCGGTATTTCCGAAAAAGATGAAATCAAGGGTCTGATCAAGAGCTTTGAGGCGGCAAAGGCCGAGTATTTTCTGGGAAAAGGCGGATGCTCCTATGATTCGGGAATCAGGAAAGAATGGGATCGTGAAAACCAGTATATCAGATTCGGCTTTTCACATGGAGAAACCATTACAAAACTTCTCCCGAGAGTCCGCGTCGATGAGATAAAGGCTGACGGAAAAACGGCAGCGGTAAATCTTTATGAATGGATGACGATCGGTTATCAGGATGCGGGGAGCACGACTGTCAATGCGTCAGGAACAGGATATTGGTATACCCTGCATCTGACGGAAAATGACGACGGATGGACAATTGCATCTGTCAGCAATACGGAACAGAACTATACGGATCTTGAAAATGAAGGTGTGCAGATCACAAGCAATGGTGTTTCTGTTGAGGCCAGTGATGACAAGGCGGATGAGGCTTTGGTTGGAGCAGCATCTGATCAGGAGAAAACAGCACTGGTTGGGGATGGATATCCGAGTGCGGACAATGTGGAGTGGAATTACAGCATTCAGAAGGCTGTCGCATATGCCAATCAGTATGCTCTTCAGAGAAATGAGGACTATACCTGGTGGGGAGGCCGCGGCGGAGACTGCTCCAACTTTGTATCGCAGTGCCTGCATGCCGGCGGTTTTCCGCTGACCAGCACCTGGTATAAAGATTCCGTTGCTTGGATCAGCCAGAATGATCTCAGAAATTATCTTCAGAGTATTAAGGCCGGAACACTGATTGTGAACCCGAAGGAGTCGGATATTCTGGTCGGTAATCCGATCTGGTACAACTGGGACGGCAAGGGCAGTACTACGAATCATGTGACGATCTGTGTGGGTACAAATGAGGACGGCGTGCCGATCATCGATTCGCACACGGCAAACCATTACCACTACAAATGGAACTATGGCAACAGCAATACAACATTCATGACGATGCAGTTGAAGCAGACAAACGGAGCTGTATATCGACTGTATAACAGAAGTACCGGAGAACATTTCTACACATCCAGTTCAAAAGAGAGAAGTGATCTGGTGAAGATCGGCTGGCAGGATGAGGGCCTTGGCTGGGTTTCCGCAGGAGAAGATGAGGGAGTTCCGGTCTATCGTCTGTTCAACCCGAATGCGAGCGACCATCACTATACAACCAATAAGGGTGAGATGGAGACACTTGTAAAACTCGGCTGGAACTACGAAGGAATCATGGCCTATGCCCCGAAGTCGACGAGTACGCCGCTGTATCGGCTGTACAATCCGAATGCGGTGACGGGAGCGCATCACTATACAACCAATCAGGGAGAAATTGAGTATCTGAAGAAAGCCGGATGGAGATACGAGGGAATCTGCTGGTACAGCAACCCGATTCCGGATGCTTCATAACAACTCCAACAAAAAATCCATGGAAGAGTTTGTCAGTCTTTGCGGATTGACGGACTCTTCTTTTTTTGACTATACTGGGTATTGTTCACAGAAGCCGTTCGGCTTCCCAAATAACCGTTTAGCCTCTGTAGTGTACAGGGATTCAGGTGCTGGCCTGAATCCCGTCAACATTGAGCTTTCTGAACGGTAATCTCACCATTCCGTATTCATCGGAGGACCTGTTCCACATGATCTGTTTCAATCTTCTGGCAGTGACTTATGCCATGATTTGCTGTGTTTCTGACCTTTTTTACGGGAAAATACCCAATTTTTTCTGGATTGGCGGGAGCGCATGCGGACTTTTTCTGAATGCCGTCCTGTGCGGCTGGCAAAAAACAGGATCTTCCCTGATGGGATTTCTGCTTCCGGTCATTGCGGGTTTTCTGCTTTTTTACTTTCGAATGGTGGGAGCAGGGGACTTAAAAGAACTTTCGGCAATCGGATCCATGATCGGAGTCCGCAGTGTGATAAAAGCAGGGATGCTCAGTATCATCTTTGGGGCGGCAATTGCACTTGCGATACTGTTGACAGAGGGAAGCGTGCGGGAACGGTTTGCTTATTTTCTTGAATGGATGCAAAGACAGCTTTCCGTAAATGAAAGAATTCCTTACCGGAAAGGGGAAAAAGAAGAAAGAAAAGAGCAGTGGAAGCAAAGAATACTTCCCCGGGAGTGTTTTCATTTTACGGTTCCGGTTTTTATGGCAGTGCTGATTGTTGCAGGAGGTTAAGAATGGCAGGACGGATACTGGCAATATGTGATGCGGACAGGGAATACATAACGGCATTGACGAAACGTATCGGAAAGCAGAAGTCGGCCGGATTGGACATTCATGGGTTTACGGATAGAAAGGCGCTTCTGGGGTATGCAAAAGAGCAGCTGCCGGATCTTATTTTGATGAATGAAACTTTGATTGATGAGGAAATTCAAAGAAAATTTCAGGGAAGAATGCTGGTTTTGACGGAACACAGGCCGCAGGATGAGAGGGAAACGGCATCGAAGCAGGAAATCCGGGAGCAGCCCATGGGAATTTATAAATACCAGGCTTCCTCAGAGGTGATGAAGCAGGTTCTTGAAGCATTGAGCAGTCCGAATTCGTGCATCGGTGTCGGGAAGAAAAATTCCGTACAGACGGAAAACGGAATACAAATGGTGTGTGTCGGGCATGAGATCCACAAACCGCGGACGGAAATGATCGGGGTTTATTCTCCGGTCGGACGATGCGGCAAGACTTCATTTGCCCTGGCTCTTGCTCTGAGCCTTCAGAAGACAAGACCTACACTCTTCTTAAGCTTTGAGATCTTTTCCGGCTGGCAATATCTCTATCCTCAGGCAAAAAATGCAGCAGGAAGCCTTGCGGACGGCATTTACTATCTTCGAAACGGAAACCTAAGGGTTGCGGAAAAGCTTCTGGCGAAAGAGCAGAAGATGGAAGAGCTTTCGTTTTTACCTCCATTTTCCGATCCGCAGGATCTTCTGCATGTGACGGATGAAGAATGGAAAGTTGTCCTTGACAGCATACGGTGTGAAACGGGATTTGAAGCGGTTGTAGCGGATCTTGGAGTGATTCCGGCCTTCTGTCCGGCGGTTCTTCTGAACTTTTCAAAAATATTTATGCCGGTGGCGGCCGGTCAGACGGAGCAGAGCAAATTGCGGGATTTTGAGGCATACCTGAGAAAAAATCTGCTTGATACGGAAATGAAGGAACGAACGCGGGAAATACATCTTCCGGTTGATTCAGAGGAAAGAGAATTTCAGGCAAATCCGCTGCTTTATGGGAAAATGGAAGATTTTGCAGATGATCTGATATGCCAGGAACATTTGTAAGCGGAGGAAGCATGATGAAGCATACAAGTGAGCGGATGGAGGCGATCTTTCATGATCTGTATCAGAAACTTATGGAAGAATTGTCCGGAGCCGGAGAGCTTTCAGATGAGGAAATCAGCGATCTGATCGATGATCTGCTTTTGGAAAATGAATATGATTATTCCAGTGAAGAGAGCGTCCGGAACATTCTGAATCTTAAGGAGCGTTCCCGGATGCGGTCACTGCTCTTCAGTGCGGTCCGGAAGCTGGACGTACTTCAGCCGCTTGTAGATGATGATCAGGTGACGGAGATTATGGTGAATGGTCCGGATCATATCTATTATGAGAAAAGCGGCAGAATCCATGAGTGGGAACATACCTTTTCTTCCGCCGAAAAGCTTGACGATGTGGTGCAGAAGATCGTGGGTGCCTGTAACCGGGTGATCAATGCAAGTCAGCCGATTGCAGATGCAAGACTTCGGGACGGGAGCCGGGTGAATGCGGTCATTGCTCCTGTGGCACTCAACGGGCCAATCCTGACGATCCGGAAATTTCCGAAAGAAGCTATTACGATGAAGAAACTCGTAGAGTGGAAGTCAATCACACAGGAGGCAGCGGATTTCCTGAAACAGCTGGTCATCTGTAAATACTCCATCCTCATCGGAGGCGGGACTTCTGCGGGGAAAACAACGTTCTTAAATGCGATGTCGGATTATATTCCCAAAAATGAAAGAATCATTACGATTGAGGACAATGCGGAACTGCAGATTCAGGGAATTGACAATCTGGTCCGTCTCGAAGCAAAGAAGGCCAATCTGGAGGAATCCGCTGAAATTACAATACGGGATCTGATCAGATCGGCTCTTCGTATGCGTCCGGACAGAATTATTGTAGGTGAGGTCCGGGGAGGCGAGGCCGTGGATTTTTTGCAGGCGGTGAACACGGGTCATGAAGGAAGTTTCGGAACGATTCACGCCAATTCCTGCTATGACATGCTTTCCCGGCTGGAA
>CAYYEB010000077.1:0-8199 GCA_964470725.1 uncultured Lachnospiraceae bacterium
GCCGGATGATGCGGATCGAAGAATCTCTCCAGATGCTGATTCTGACGGTCAATTGCCAGTGTATACTGGGTAAGATCGTTCGTTCCGATACTGAAGAAGTCCACAAGTTCTGCCAGGTCATCGGCAATCATGACAGCCGCCGGTGTCTCCACCATAATTCCGATCGGAACATCCTTGAACGGAATGTTCTGCGCAGTCAGTTCCGCCTGTACTTCCTTGCAGATCTCCTTGGCACGCTTTACTTCCCATACGGATGTAATCATCGGGAACATGATATCGATATTTCCGTAAGCAGAAGCACGATACAGAGCGCGAAGCTGTGTTTTGAAAATATCCTCTCTTGTCAGGCAGATACGAATTGCACGGAATCCGAGTGCCGGGTTATCTTCCTTATCCAGATTGAAGTAGTCAACCTGTTTATCTGCACCGATATCCAAAGTACGAACCACAACTTCCTTACCGGCCATCATTTCCGCCACGGTTCTGTATGCCTTGAACTGCTCATCTTCACTCGGATAGTCATTGCTCTGCAGATACAGAAATTCGGAACGGAAAAGACCGATTCCGGCTGCATCATTTTCCAGGACAAAGTTCAGATCGCCGATGCCGCCGATATTGGCGTAAAGTTTAATCCTGCGTCCGGACTTTGTCACAGTGTCCTTGCCCTTCAGTTCCTTCAGAAGACGCTTCTTTTCCTCTTCATCCTCAGCCTGTTTCTGATATTTTCCTAATGTATCCTCATCAGGATCCACGTAAATCTTGCCTTCAAAGCCATCGACAATTCCGAGCTTTCCGTCCGCATCCTTCGGAACCGGTGTCTGGCATAATGCCGGGATATTCATGGTTCTTGCAAGAATAGCCGTATGCGAGTTTGTCGATCCCTCTCTTGTGACAAATGCGAGAACCTTGTCCTTATCCAGAGAAACTGTCTCTGACGGAGCAAGATCGTCTGCGACCAGAATGACTTCTTCGTCAAACTTATTGGCATCGGATCCGCCGCCGTTCATGTCGCGAATCACACGGTCTGCCACATCCCTGACATCCGTTGTACGAGCCTGCATATACGGGTTATCTTCCATGGCCGCCAGCATTTCCGCTGTATTGTCACCGGTGGTTGCCACGGCATATTCCGCATTGACATGCTGCTCTTTGATAATATTTTCCACGGAGTCATCAAAATCGTCCAGGAACATTGCGTGAACTTCAAAAATCTCCGCCTGCGCTTCACCGACTTCTTTTAATGCCTTATCATGGAGTTCGCCGATTTCCTTCTGGGCCTGCTCCTTTGCCTTATGATATCTGGCAATTTCAGCATCGACATCATCTACGTGCTGTCTGCGCACGACCGTTTCAGCCTTCTTCATTTCAGCAATTTTACCGATTGCAATGCCCTTAAAAGAGGCTTTTCCCTCGTAAACTTCCATCCCATGATCTCCTTTTCATTAAAATATAGACAAAAATACGAACATCGTCTTTTATTTATTATATGCCATCACTAATTCCGAGGCAACCAAAAGAAAAGAGACTTTTTTCAAAAATTTTCTTTCAATACGTCTCTGATTGCTTCCGCTGCCTGATCCTCATCTTCTCCCTGTACCGAAACGGAAAGTTCATCCCCGCATTTTACCTGAAGGCCCATAAGCGGCAGCACTTTTTTCATATCTATCGTTTCTTTTCCAAGAGTCACCTTTGCATCGCTGCGATATTCCTTTGCCTTCGCCGCAATAATTCCAGCCGGACGGGCATGCATCCCCTGCGGATCTTTTACCTTATATGTAAACTTTACCATGTTTCTTTTCCTCCCGATTCTGAAAACAAATCCATGCAGTATCCGGATCCCGGTACCTGCAGGTAAAAAACACTTCATGCAGTAAAAACAGTCCGCCCTGCCGTCTCCGGCATGACGGACCGTTCCGCATTGAATCATAACTTCATAAAACAAATGGAGATTCCGGACCTGTCATTTGTCCTTCTCTTATAAAATTATACGTTCACCTTGAAGTCATCAAAGTCTTCCGAATTTGTCAGAAGAACGACCACGCAGTCAGGATGTCCCGCATCCGCAATCTTCTTTCTGTCAAATGTCAGCAGTTTCTGCCCCGCCTTCACTTCATCCTCTTCACGGACAAAAACTTCAAATCCATCGCCGTTCATCTGCACAGTATCCACACCGACGTGGATCAGAAGCTCCATGCCGTCTTTTCCTGTAATACCGACTGCATGTTTTGTCTCCGCCACAGTGGAAATCGTTCCGTCAAACGGAGCATAGACCGTCTCGGAGGTCGGCTCAATGGCAACACCGTCGCCGAGCACACCGGATGCGAATGTGTCATCCGGAATCTCCTCTCTCTTAATGACCTTGCCGTCCACCGGCTGATGAATCTCATTGCCGGAAGCTGTCATGATGACGTTCGGATTCACCTTGAAATCCGCCGGATTGGTATCTTCCTTTACAGGCTTTGCCGGAGCATCCCCTTTCCAGATCACCATTGTGATTCCGAAAGAGACCGCACAGGACACCGCCAGTTCAACCGTATACCATCCCGGATTGTTGATTGTCAGATAGCCCGGGATACCGGTTACACCATAAGCCGTAGCACCAATGCCGGAAAGAGCTCCCACCAGAGCACCGCAGACACCGCCGATGACGCCGGCCAGGAACGGTTTCCAGAATCTCATATTGACGCCGAAGATCGCCGGCTCCGTGATACCAAGCGCTGCGGAAAGAGAAGACGGAACCGCAACGGCCTTTGTCTTCGCGTTCTTTGTCTTGACACCGACTGCAAGGCAGGCTCCGAACTGTGCAAAGTTTGCCGCGGATGCGACAGGCATCCAGGTATTGAGACCGACTGATGCAAGCATTCCGGCCTCGATGATGTTGTACATATGATGCAGGCCCATGACAACTGTAAACGGGTACAGTGCAGCCATGGCCGCAGCCCCAATCGGATTCTTTACAAGCCACTCCGCTCCGATGAGAACCCAGGACTCAAGCTGTGCAAAGATCGGTCCGATAATCGTAAATGTCAGAAAGCAGGTAATAAAAACTGTGCACAACGGAGTGACGAACAGATCGATTACTTCCGGAATGTGCTTATGGAACCACTTTTCAATCCGGCACATCAGGTAAACCGCAATAATGACCAGCCCCAATCGGATTCTTTACAAGCCACTCCGCTCCGATGAGAACCCAGGACTCAAGCTGTGCAAAGATCGGTCCGATAATCGTAAATGTCAGAAAGCAGGTAATAAAAACTGTGCACAACGGAGTGACGAACAGATCGATTACTTCCGGAATGTGCTTATGGAACCACTTTTCAATCCGGCACATCAGGTAAACCGCAATAATGACCGGAATGACATGGCCCTGATAGCCATGGCGGCTGATGGAAAAGACGTACCAGTTTCCGATCTTCAGATTACCGAAAAGCTTCCACATGGGGATGACGCCGTCTTTTACTCCGAAGAAGGAATTGATCGCATCCGGAGAGCCTACATTCCATCCGTTGAGCAGTGAACTGTGGATCATTGCCAGACCAATGACCGCTCCGAGGAAAATGTTGCCCCCGAAAACTCTTGCCGCTGATACTGCGACAATCACCGGCAGATAGGAAAATGCCGTGTTGGAAATCAGATCCAGGAAACCGTACCAGTCTGAACTCGCAAAGCTCGGGATTGCCTTTCCGAGAGCTTCCACGATACCCATCAGAAGACCGGATGCAACGATTGCCGGAAGAATCGGGACGAAGACATCGCCGAGCGTCTTGATCGCACGTCTCCATGCCGGGCCCTGCGCCGCTGCCGCTGCCTTGACATCGGACTTGGACTCTTCCGTGCGTCCCGTAATCTTCAGAAACTCATCATAAACCTTGTTGACCGTACCTGTTCCGATGATCAGCTGCAGCTGACCATTGGATTCAAACATGCCCTTGACACCGTCAACATTTTCCAAAGCCGCCTTGTCTACCTTGCTGTTATCCGCAATAACCAGCCGGAGACGTGTCGCGCAGTGCGCCGCGCTTGTGATATTATCCGCGCCGCCGATATGATCGAGAATTTCCTGCGCACACTTATGATAATCAAGTGCCATATTCTCTCTCCCTTCCCTTAAGTGAAAAATTGTAAATTAGATCCATTTTCGAAGCCGAAAAATGCAATCGGTTTCACATTGATTTTATTATAATTTTAGAATTCCACTTTGTAAATTGTGCGATACGCCGACATATCTTTCTCTTTTTTGTGCAGCTTTTCCAAAAAGTAAGAAAACGGTTTCATAAAGAAACTTTTTGTAAGTTTCTCCTGAAACCGTTTTCACAGCCTGTGAAAAAACACTTCCATATGGTAAACGGCCCGGATTACACTAATCCGAGTTTTGCAAACGCTTTCGCCAGTCCGTCCTCCGTCACAGAGGGGCAGACCATGTCACTCATTTTCCTGAGTGTTTCCGAGCCATTCTCCATGCAGACACTCGTTCCGACCGTTTCAATCATTTTCAGATCGTTCATGCTGTCCCCGAAACCATAGGTATCCGCAAGCGGAATCTGCAGTTCTTCGCAGACCCTTTTGACACCGCGTCCTTTATCATACCGGCGGTTGATCAGCTCGCCGTTCAGACAGGCATGTTCCTTCACATCCTGGATCACAAAGTCAAAGTCCTTCTCCAGCTTCTCACGTGCTTCCTGAAGCTGCTCATCCTTCAGGCACATGATCACAACTTTATAGATCGGGCGTCCGTCGTACTCACTCATCGGATGAATATTGAGGGAATCCGAAAGTGCCTTGCGCCATCTTTCAATCTCGCTGTTTCCCTCCTCCTGACCTGCCAGAAAATCTCCGAGATTTTCATCCCCGAAGGTCACGTCCTTTGCTTCGAGAGTGCAGAACACGCCATGTTTATGAAGCGTATCCAGTGCCGTTTCCGTCTGCTCCTTTGTCATCGGGCAGTCAAAAATCACCTTGTCCCCGACTGTGACATATCCGCCGGCTCCCGCAACCATGCCGTCAAAGCCATACTTTAAGAGCGGCTTCAGCATCGCATAATTCCGTCCGGTACACAAAAAGACAAGATTTCCCTTTTCCTGCGTCTTTTTAATCGCATCCAGCGCACTCTCCGGCGGAGTATTGGAGCCCGGCTCCGTCAGAGTACCGTCGATATCCAGAAAAATCAGTTTCTTTCCCATGCCTTTCCCCTTCTGTTTACATATAGCAAATTCACTACTTGCTGCGTATCAATCTTCACCGGATAAAAACTATCCCCCGGACGCGAATCCAAACGATTTTGAGCGCCGGGGGATATGTTTTTATCCGGTGAAGGTGACACTTTCTGTACTATTATTTCTTCTTTTTGGACGCACTTTTCTTTTCCGGCTTCAATTCCTTCACCTTGTCGTCCTTCTTGTCTTCCTTAAAAGAAGTATACAGCCATGCAAAATCATAGGCCGGAATTCCGACTGCCTTTGCATCTCTCGGCTTCCCGGTGATCAGATCCGTATAATGTTCCGATTCATTGACCCACGCCGTCTCATCCTGATCGCTGAAGTTGAACAGTGCGATCAGCTTTTCCCCGTCATAGTACCGCCCGATTCCGAGGATATGATCATTGTATGGTTCCACAATCCAGGTATCCGCCGCACTCTCAAATACAGGATGAGACGCACGGATTTTTTCCATTTTTCTCAGTCCCTGGAAGATTCTACCCTGACGGGTCTTCGGATCCTTGCGCATTGCCACTTCATCCCATTTCAGATTTCCGCGGTGCAGGTAGCGGCTGTCATCCCACTTCAGAGGATCATCATGATACGTATAATCATTTAACTGTCCGATCTCGTCACCGCTGTACAGAACAGGGATGCCGCTCTGTGTAAAGAGAAATGCATGCAGCATCAGATCCATGCGGATTGCACGATCCAGCTTCCAGTCATTTTTCTCATATTCCGCTGCCTCAATGCCGCAAAGAGAAGCGGTAGTTCCGGTAAGACGGGCGTCTCCCAGACGCGGATCGTCATTGTACAGCTCTCCCCGGGAATCCACACCGTAGATTTTTCCTGTGAGATAATCGTTAAGGAACTTTTTGTGAGCCACTTCATCAATTCCGAACTGTTTCAGGAAATCATAATCAAGCCCCCAGCCGATATCATCGTGGCATCTCAGATAATTTAAGAATGTATACTGCTTCGGAAGCGCAAACACACTCTCCATCTGATGGCGCAGCAGACGAACGTCATGTGTCGCAACGGTATTCCACGTGGAAGCCATGGTTGTCACATTATAAAGCATATGGCATTCCGGCTTGTCCAATGTTCCGAAATACGGAACAACCTTCGACGGTTCCATGACAACTTCTCCGAGGAGCAGCGTGCCCGGGCAGACAATCTCCGAAGCCATGCGCATGATTCTTACCAGTGTATGAACCTGCGGCAGATTCCGGCAGGATGTGCCAAGCGTTTTCCAGATGTACGGAACAGCGTCAAGGCGAATGACATCCACACCGTGATTGCAGAGATTGAGCATGTTGGCCGTCATATCATTAAATACCGTCGGATTACGGTAATTCAGATCCCACTGGTATGGATAGAATGTCGTCATGACGACCTTGCCGGCTTCTTCACACCAGGAGAAATTCCCCGGAGCGGTCTGCGGAAATACCTGCGGCACCGTCTTCTCGAATTCATTCGGAATGTCCCAGTTATCAAAGAAGAAATATCTGTCCTGAAACTCTTTCTCTCCGGCCTTTGCACGTTTTGCCCACTCATGATCCTCACTTGTGTGATTCATGACAAAATCAAGGCAGACGCTCATACCCATGCTGTGGCATTTGGAAGACAGATTTGTCAGATCCTCCATCGTTCCCAGTTCAGGCTCCACTTTTCTGAAGTCAGACACCGCATATCCGCCGTCGCTTCTGCCCTTCGGGCTCTGCAAAAGCGGCATCAGATGCACGTAATTGACGCCGCACTCCTTAATATAATCAAGGTGAGATTCCACACCCTTTAATGTTCCGGCGAAGCACTGTGTATACATCAGCATTCCCAGCATCTCATTGCCCTTATACCAGTCCGGATTCATGAGCCGCGCCTCGTCCCATTCCTTCAGTTCCGGGCTGCGCTTCTGATAATATTCGTGCAGCATGCTGACGAAATAGTCAAACGCATGCTGATCATTGTTATATAACTCCGCATACAGCCATTTCATTTCATCATAGTGCTGCTTCAGCCGTTCTCTGAACTCGGGTTCCCAATCCTCCTTTTTTGCCTTCAATGTGTCAGCCATAATCTTTTCCTCCTCCAACAGATCACATTCACCTAAATGTCCCCCAGGCGGGGCAATACACGCAATTTTGCGTTTGCTTACATTTAAACACTTCCGCGTTCTACAATTTCAAATCCAAGCATCATTGCCACAACGGCAGCCTTCGGATTTTCCAGTCTTGAAAGCATGGTTTCCGCCGCCCGCTGTCCGCTTTCCTTATAATGAAAATGCACGGTTGTAATTGCCGGTTCCGTCACGGCCGAAATCCGATTGTCCCCGAACCCGGCCACCGCTATTTCCTCCGGAACACGCCGTCCCTGTTTTTTTAAATACTGCAGTGCTCCGACCGCAATCCGGTCTGTCGCACAGACCACTCCATCGAGATCAGGATACTGCTTCAGAAGCTCTTCCATTTTCCGATAGCCGGAACCCATGGAAAAATCCCCCGTCACCGACATTTCCGGTGATACCTCTGCTCCGCTTTCTTTCATGGCATCCCGCCAGCCTTCCCAGCGTCTTAAGCCGACCGCAATATCTTCCTTCAGAACTCCGATATATCCGATTTTTTTCTTTTTCTTCAGCATCAGCTCTGTGAGTTGTTTTCCCGCATCATAGTCATTGTGGAAAATGCAGGAGCCGCCTTCAAACGACTGTCCCACAATCACGCAGGGTATCGGCATTTTCTTTAATATTTTCTGGTGCTCTTTTGTCAGCACCGTTGCAATCAGAATCAGTCCGTCCACCCTGTTTTTGGAAAATATCTGAAAATATTCCAGTTCTTTTTCAGGATTATTATCCGTCGTCGCCAGAAGCAGTTCATAACCCGATTTCGACAGTTCCTGACTGATTCCCTGCACAACACTGGAAATGGAATCCGAATCAATCCGCGGAAGCACTACTCCGATCAGCTTTGTCTTCTTCGTACGGAGCGTCTGCGCCATAACAGAAGGC
>CAYYEB010000078.1:0-8169 GCA_964470725.1 uncultured Lachnospiraceae bacterium
TTTCTTACAGCTTTACAAATACCGGATCATGTTTTACGAAATAGCAGTAATGCGTGAATCCAAGTGATTTCAGTATCTCAGCTGCTCTGTCAAAGGCGTATCCGAGATAGCGCGGCTTGTGGGCATCGGAGCCGACCGTTACCATCGTTCCTCCCAGTTCCCGGTATCTGGCCAGAATATCCGGATGAGGATTCGGAAATCCGAGCTGCTTGCGAAGCCCGCAGGTATTGAGTTCCAATGCAATATTGTATTTGACAAGAAGTTTTAATATCTCATCAATAATGTCTGCATATGCACGGTAACTGTATTCCCGCGCCTTATGTTTTCCGTATCGTACCACATAATCCAGATGCCCCATGCTGTCAAAGTCATGGAATTTCTGAATATCCGTCAGTGTATTTTCAAAATAAGAGCGGAACACATCTGCATCGGCTCTCCCCTCAAATGTCTCCGGATAATAGGGATCCATGTTATTCACAAGGTGCTGGGAGCCGATGGCGAAATCGAGCGGATAGTCGTTCAGGAGCTTACGATAGCGTTTCCCGAGATGCGGCTGCATACCGAGCTCCACGCCCTTCAGAATCCGGATCTTTCCCCTGTATTTTTCCTGAAGAGCGGTTATCTCATTGATATATGAAGGTATATCAAAGTCAAATGTCAGTCCCTCCACCGGATAATCCCAGTCAATATGATCTGTAAAGCAGAGAACCGGAAGTCCGATTTCCACTGCTTTTTTGACCACATCTTCCATTTCCGCATTCGAATCCGTCGAATATTTACTGTGCACATGCAGATCTGCTACCATTATTCTATCGTTCCTCCGCCAAGGATCAGGCCATCTCTGTAAAATACCGCCGACTGTCCCGGCGTAATCGCTCTTTGCGGCTCATCAAATATGCATTCTACAGTATCCTCACCTGTCTTTTTTATTATAGCAGGAGCTGCGGTGTGATTGTAGCGGATTTTCGCAAGCACTCTCTCCTCATGATCGATGTCCGGAACAGACATGAAGTTCAGATCATGCACCACCAGCTTTTTCCGAAAGAGGGACGCATTGTCCGAAAGAACAATTTCATTTGTATCCGGATGAATCTCTTTTACAAATACAGGATGTCCGAGTGCAATTCCCAGATGTTTTCTCTGTCCGATCGTATAGCAGGCAATACCCCTGTGCTGTCCGAGAACGTGCCCCTCTTCATCCACAAAATTTCCGGGTTTAAATTTCCTCCCCGTATCCCTTTCTATAAAAGAAACATAATCATTATCCGGAACAAAGCATATTTCCTCACTGTCCGGCTTGTGCGCCACAGGAAGTCCCGCATCAGAGGCAATTTTTCTTGTAATATCCTTTGTATATTTTCCGATCGGCATAAGTGTGTGTGACAGCTGTGACTGGGTCAGATTATAAAGAGCATAGGTCTGATCCTTAGTCGTCTCCTGTGTCCCTGCCGCCGTATGCAGAGAATATCTTCCGTTTTCCAGATGTACAACGGTTGCATAATGGCCCGTTGCGATGTACTTTGCGCCAAGTGCCAGGCTTTTTTCCAGAAGACTCTGCCATTTGACGTAACGATTACACGCAATGCAGGGGTTCGGAGTTCTTCCGGCCAGATATTCCTTCACAAAATAGTCCATTACCTTCTTGCGGAATACCTGTTTGAAATTGAGAACATAGTACGGAATGCCGATTACCTCCGCAACGCGCCTGGCATCTTCCACTGCCGACACTCCGCAGCATCCCCCGTGATCTTCCATGTCACTGGCATCCTCATCCTGCCAGATCTGCATTGTCACACCGATTACGTCATATCCCTGCTGCTTCAGCAGGTATGCGGCTACAGAGCTGTCGACACCTCCCGACATGCCAACGACTACCTTTTCCCTCATATCAAATTCCTCTCAGCTGCTTTGCCGCTTCTTTCACAGCATCTACAGCAATATCTATTTCCTCTTTTGTCGTTTCCTGTGAAAGCGTCAGCCGAAGCGCACATCCCGCCTCCTCATCCGATACTCCGATTGCCTTAAGCACATGAGACGGATCCAGGGATCCGGAGGAGCAGGCCGATCCCGCAGAGGCGCAGATACCTTTCTGATCCAGAAGAATCAGCATCATCTGGCCTTCCGCCCCCGGAATGCGCACATGAATATTATTGGGCAGTCTTTTCACACGGTCGCCCGATATCCGAATCTTTGGTATTTCCTTCTCCATTCGTGCGATCGCATAATCCCGCAGCGCTTCCTCTGCTTTTTTATTTTCCTTAAGAGATTTCTCCGCAATCTGACATGCTTTCCCGAAGCCGACAATTCCCGGAACATTTTCCGTTCCCGCACGCCTTGCATGTTCCTGTGCACCGCCATGAATCAGACTTCGTATTTTCACATTTTTCCGTACATAGAGCGCCCCGACGCCCTTCGGGCCGTTCAGTTTATGTGATGATGCGCTTAAAAGATCGATATGATCTTCATTTACATCAATAGGTATATGTCCCATCGCCTGCACGGCATCCGTGTGAAACAACACTCCATTTTCATGACAGATTTCTCCAATCTCCCGCACAGGCTCCAGCGTACCTATTTCGTTGTTGGCCGTCATCACCGATACAAGAACCGTTTCAGGAGTCATGGCCCGTTTCACATCATCCGGATCAACAAACCCGTGCTGATCCACATCCAGATACGTAACAGCAGCACCATGCCGTTCCAGGTACTCGCAGGTACGTAAAATGGCATGGTGCTCAATTTTCGTTGTAATGATGTGATTGCCCTTTTCCGCATAGGCATCAAGAATTCCTCTTAAAGCCCAATTGTCGGACTCCGATCCTCCGGAAGTAAAAAAGATCTCCGAAGAAGATGCATGAAGCAGGGAAGCGACCTGATCCCTTGCGTGATTTACGGCATTCCTGCTCTTTGAGGCAAGCGCATATACAGACGACGGATTTCCGTAGTACTCCGAAAAGAACGGCAGCATCGCTTCTACTACTTCAGGTATTGTCCTTGTCGTCGCGGCATTATCAAGATAAATCATCAGTTAATACACTCCTTGGTATCCAGCTTTCCGTCCCTGTTCTTCTTCCGGCTTTCATCCACCAGACGATCCAGGTAAATGGAATCAACCGCCTCCTCAATTGCAGAATTTACCTTTGCCCAGACGATTCTGGTCACACAGCGTTCCGCCTGATCGCAGGCCGGAATCGTATCCGTTCCGGTTCCACAGGATACCGCCTCTATACTTCCCTCGCAGGCACGGAGAACATCGCCGACAGATATCTCAGATGCCGGCTTGGCAAGCTGATATCCTCCGCCGGCTCCACGGACACTTTTTACCAGTCCCGCCGTTCTCAATTTTCTCACAAGCTGTTCCAGATAGCTTTCGGATATATTCTGACGTTCTGAAATACTCTGGATGCAGACCGCTTCGGAATCTTCGGAATTTAATGCCAGATCTATCATTGCCCGCAGTCCGTAGCGTCCCCTTGTTGATATTTTCATATATCTTATGCCCCTTTATACTGATTTAAAGCAAACGTATAAATCATGCCGGAGATACTGTACCCCAGCAGGAACCATACGCTGCATCTTTCAAAAGTCCGACTGTTTTTGTCGGCTTTTATTAAAAGGGACTTTAACACAAGGATGTATTCTTGTCAATCCTATGTCCTTTTGCCTTGTTTATAAGAGGACTGTTACTCCTATACTATGCAAAGTCTCAGGTCATGGCCTGATTGCCCCGGGCGTCCGAGTGATAACGATCAAGATACATCTGCGTTGTGGAAATATCCGAGTGTCCCAGAATTTCCTGGATATCTCTTAAATCCATACCGCTCTCCACCATGTGAGCGGCAAAACTGTGGCGAAAAGAATGCGGAGTGATATCGTCTTCAATTCCTGCAGAGGCCGCATACTTTTTCAGAACTTTCCAGAATCCCTGTCTACTCATTGCTTTTCCCTTGCAGTTCGGAAACAGAATGTCCGTCTTTGTCTGTCCCAGAAATGTATCCCGCGCCTTCTCGAGATACTCTTTAAGAGACGTTCTCGCCTCTTCATTTAACGGAATCACGCGCTCTTTATTTCTGTCCACGCAGGTGAGATTTTGCATATCCTCATCAATGTCTTCCATTTTAAGCCCTACAAGTTCCGAGACGCGAATACCTGTCGCGCACAGAATCTCCAGCATTGCACTGTCACGAATTCCTTTGCTGGTTGTCTTATCCGGCTGATTCAAGAGTGCATTGATCTCTTCCTGTGAAAGAATCTTTGGGAATTTTTTGACGATTTTCGGAGCCTTGAGACTGACCGCCGGATCAGCTGATATCAGATTTCTGTTCTGCAGATATCCGAAGAAGGATCTCATGGAAGCAATCGTTCTTGAGATGGATGACGCAGCGTATCGATCATCCTTCATTTTCCGAATATAGTCTTCCAGGTCTATTTCCGTTACCTGTTCCCAGCCGGAGATATTCTTCGTGCTCATGAGATATTCTGACAGTTTCTCAATATCTCTGCGATAACAGGTTTCCGTATTCGGCGAGGTATTTTTCGTTCTGTGAAGATAATCAATAAAATCGGTAATCTGCTGTTCCATTTTCATTCACTCCTGTCTAAAGACACGTGATGACTATTATATCCGGAACTATATGTAAAAGCAAACAAAAAAAGGCAGCCACCCGGTATTACCCGAATGGCTGTCTTCCTACTTTCCAGAGTTATCATTTTGCGTAATCTACTGCACGGCTTTCGCGAATCACGTTGACCTTGATCTGACCCGGATATTCCAGTTCATCCTCAATTCTCTTCGAGATGTCGCGAGCCAGGAGCACCATATCTGCATCGCTGACCTGATCCGGTATTACCATGACACGGACTTCACGTCCTGCCTGAATTGCAAAAGATTTTTCGACGCCCTTGAAGCTGTTGGCAATATCTTCCAACTGCGTCAGACGGTTCGTATAATTATCCAGAGTTTCGCGACGCGCACCAGGTCTGGATGCTGAAATTGCATCCGCTGCCTGTACAAGGCAAGCGATCAGTGATGTCGGCTCCACATCGTTGTGATGGCTTTCCACCGCATTGATGACAATCGGGCTTTCCTTATATTTTCTGCAAAGGTCCGCCCCAATCTGTACATGCGTTCCTTCCACTTCATGATCAATTGACTTCCCGATATCATGAAGAAGTCCCGCTCTTTTTGCAAGACGGACATCGCATCCGCATTCACCGGCCATAAGTCCAGCCAGCTGTGCTACTTCCACAGAATGTTTCAATGCGTTCTGACCATAGGATGTTCTGAATCTCATGCGGCCAAGGAGTTTGATCAGTTCCGGATGAAGATTGTGGACACCGCACTCAAATGCAGCCTGCTCGCCATCTTCGCGGATCTGCGTCTCCACTTCCTTCTTTGCCTTTTCGACCATCTCTTCGATTCTTGCCGGATGAATTCTGCCATCCACAATGAGCTTCTCAAGAGCAATTCTTGCCACTTCCCGTCTTACCGGGTCAAATGCGGAAAGAACGACTGCTTCCGGCGTATCGTCTATGATCAGATCCACTCCCGTCAGAGTCTCCAGAGTCCGAATATTACGTCCTTCCCGCCCGATAATGCGGCCCTTCATCTCGTCATTCGGCAGCTGAACCACCGAAATCGTCGATTCCGCCACATGATCCACGGCACAGCGCTGAATGGAATTGACAACGATCTCTTTTGCCTTCTTATCGGCATCTTCCTTCGCCTGTCCTACAAGCTCGCGATAAATCTTGGCCGCGTCTACCTTGGCATCATCTTCCACACGTTTCAACAGATAATCTTTTGCTTCTTCGGAGGTCATACCGGAGATTTTCTCCAGTTCCTGTACTCCCTGTTCGTGCAACTTGTCAATCTGTTTCTGTTTCTTCTGTAAGTTTGCTTCTTTTGCAGTGTAGTCCTGCTCCCGCTTCTCCATCGCATCATTCTTCCGGTCAAGAGCATCTTCTTTCGACTGGATTCTTCTTTCCTGCTTGGAGATTTCCGCTCTTCTTTCCTTGATTTCACGGTCCGCCTCGTTTTTCGCGGCAAGGGACTGTTCCTTCACTTCAAGAAGAGATTCACGTTTCTTAGTTTCAGCTGTGTTGATTGCATCGTCAATAATACTTCTTGCCTTTTCTTCAGCCGTGCCAATCGTCTCAGCATCTTCCTTTGCCTTTCGATTCATGGCCGCTTTCCACGTGACCGGAAGTGCAGCGATTAAAAGGACTACTACTACCATCAGTACAATTACCAATGGGTTCATAGGAGCACCTCCTCATATTTAGTTTTCATTGTACAAAAAACTTTTCTAATACAACTCCTCAACTATATCTTTTTTCCGAAATAAAGTCAAGGTGTGCTTAATGCTGTACAAAAACCTCCCGCTGGACATTTATCCATTCATCGTCACGGAATCAGTCTGTCTTGAGCTCATCGAGTACATCGAAAATGTCTCCTGAGCGAAACCCCTTTCGCGCAAGATAGGCCGCCATTTTCTGCTGATTTTTCGGATCAGCGAGGGAAAGCGTATGTTCCTTTTTCTTTGCAAGTTTCCGGATCAGAGGTTTTTCATCATAGTCTCCGTACATCTCGAAAGTATCATCAATCACATCCTTCGGCACTCCCTTTTTATTTAAATCCATTCGGATTCTGAGCTTACTTCGGCTTGCTTTCATAATATCCAGGTAGTGTTCCGCATATCTTTGGTCATCAATATAGCCATAGCTTTTTACATAAGCCATGGCCTTAGAAATCGTCTCTTCGGAATATCCCGTTTTTTTCAGTTTTTCATAGAGCTGAGACTCTGTACGATCCATATCGGTAAGGAGATACAGTGCTCTTTTCTTTGCTCTTGTCAGTTCGTCCATTGGAGATTACATTCCTCAGTTTTCAGCCGCTCCTGCAGGTACTGCTTCCCCAGAAGCATCAGCTGCCGCTTCGCTGTCGTTTGATGCTGCAGGCGCAGGAGCATCGTCCATCGGAAGTCCATACGCTCCGCGCACCTTCTGCTCCACTTCAAACATAATATCCGGATTTGCTTCCAGAAATCTCTTGGCATTTTCACGGCCCTGTCCGATTTTATTTCCGTCGTATGCGAACCAGGCTCCGCTCTTGTCAATGATATTATTTTCCACAGCCAGATCCAGGATATCCCCCGAACGGGAAATTCCCTTTCCGAACATGATATCGAACTGGGCTTCTTTAAAAGGCGGGGCTATTTTATTCTTCACAATCTTAATCTTCGTACGGTTTCCGATCACCTCGCCCTTATCCTTCAAAGTTTCGATTCTGCGCACATCCATTCGTATCGAAGCATAGAATTTCAGTGCCCGTCCACCGGTTGTTGTCTCCGGATTGCCGAACATGACGCCGATCTTTTCACGAAGCTGATTGATAAAGATGACAATGCACTTTGTCTTGCTGACGGCAGATGTCAGCTTACGAAGCGCCTGACTCATAAGTCTTGCCTGAAGTCCCACATGGGAATCTCCCATCTCTCCGTCAATTTCCGCCTGCGGAGTCAAAGCTGCAACAGAGTCCACGACAATGATGTCCACCGCTCCGGAGCGTACCATCGTCTCCGTAATCTCAAGTCCCTGTTCTCCGGAATCGGGCTGGGAAATATAAAGATTATCAATATCCACACCGATATTTTTCGCATAGACAGGATCCAGAGCATGCTCCGCATCAACGAATCCGGCAATGCCGCCTCTTTTCTGAACTTCAGCAATCATATGAAGGGCCACTGTCGTCTTTCCGCTGGATTCCGGTCCGTAGATTTCAATAATTCGGCCCTTTGGAATTCCTCCAAGTCCCAGTGCAATATCGAGGGAAAGGCATCCGGTGGGTACAGTCTCCACATTCATGCTGGCCTTGGAATCTCCGAGCTTCATTACCGCGCCCTTGCCGAATTCCTTCTCCAGCTGGCCGATTGCCGCCTCCAAAGCCTTCTGCTTGTCATCCCTCAGCTTATTGTCATTTACTGTATTTTCTTTTTTCACTTGAATCTCCTTATGCGAGCTTTTTGCTTTTTCAAGAACGTTTGTTCGTGTTCATTGATAAGATACTACACCATTTTCAAAAAGTCAACGTAAAACCATAAAATCAGAAGAGGGGTAAGCGTTATTGCTCAGATGTGCTTAGGGTTGAAGGGGCTCAGATCATGGCCT
>CAYYEB010000079.1:0-8120 GCA_964470725.1 uncultured Lachnospiraceae bacterium
CATTCGCTCCAACGAGTCTATATCAGAATGCAGATATCTGACGCGAATGCCGAGGTCCTTCATATAATCCGTCAGATCTTCCGCCATTCGTTTTGTCAGAGTCGTAATCAGAATCTTATGGTGCTTTTCCACTTCTTTATTGACCTCTCCGACAAGGTCATCGATCTGTCCTTCAATCGGGCGCACTTCCACATCCGGGTCCAGAAGCCCCGTCGGACGAATGACCTGCTCGGCCCGGAGCATTTCATGGGTTCTTTCATATTCTCCCGGAGTAGCGGATACAAACATAATCTGATCAATGTGCTGTTCAAATTCCGTGAATTTCAGAGGTCTGTTATCAAGCGCGCTCGGCAGACGGAATCCGTACTTTACAAGCGTTTCCTTGCGGCTTCTGTCTCCGTTGTACATGGCCCCGATCTGCGGAATCGTCCGATGAGACTCATCGACTATGATCAGAAAATCATTCTTAAAATAATCAATCAGGGTATACGGCGGATCCCCCGCTTTTCTTCCCGTCAGGTGTCTCGAATAATTTTCGATGCCGGAGCAAAATCCCGTCTCCTTCATCATTTCCACATCGAAGTCGGTGCGTTCCTCTATTCTCTGTGCCTCGATCAGTTTGTCATTTTCCTTGAAATACTTAACCTGCTCCTCTTTTTCCTTTTCAATTGCATCACAGGCCGCATTCATTCGATCCTGGGGTACCACATAGAACGATGCCGGATAAAGAGCCGCATAATTCAGTTCCTGCAGCACCGCACCGGTCAGCACATCCACCTTACAGACGCGATCAATCTCGTCTCCGAAAAACTCGATTCTGAGAGCGTATTCATCTACATCGGCAGGAATCACTTCCAGAGTATCGCCTTTGACGCGAAACGTCCCACGATGAAAATCAATTTCATTGCGCTCATACTGCATATCGATCAGTTCCCTGATCAGCTCATCACGATCCTTCTGCATCCCGGGACGCACCGAAGTCATCATGTTCATAAAGTCATCCGGCGCACCAATGCCGTAAATGCAGGATACGGAAGCCACAATAATGACATCCTTCCGCTCACTTAACGAAGAAAGCGCAGACAGACGAAGCTTATCGATTTCATCATTCACCGACGAATCCTTGGCAATATAGGTGTCCGACTGAGGTACATATGCTTCAGGCTGATAGTAATCATAATAGGAAACAAAATACTCCACGGCGTTTTCCGGAAAGAATTCCTTAAATTCACTATACAGCTGAGCCGCAAGAGTTTTGTTGTGTGCAATGACAAGTGTCGGCTTCTGCAGCTGTTCGATGACATTGGCCATCGTAAACGTTTTACCGGAACCGGTCACGCCGAGCAGCGTCTCCGCCTGATTTCCCTCACGAAAGCCTTTCACCAGTTCCGCAATTGCCTCCGGCTGATCTCCGGTCGGCTTATATTCTGAATGTAGTTTAAATTTCATAAGTTCTCCTGCTGTAATTATGTTCATCCCATCATACAGCAAAACTCCGGGGATGTCCCCCGGAGTCTTTCATTAATGCCATTATGCCGCTCAAAACACAAAATATTCCGCTGCGACACGTCCGCTTAACTCATCTCACTGCGAATTATTCGCACGGCTCTCGACCACGATAGTTGCGTTTGTGGATCTCGAGCCGGCGCAATTCTTGTGAGATTTCGTACGCGTTCCTATAGTCCGCAGCTGGAATATTTTGTTTTTTCGAGTAGAAAAATAGGACATTCCAAAATTTCTTACTTATACCGCTAGGTGTTTTCTGACCGTTGTTGCAGCACCGATCAAACCGATGCCGACACCAAGGATAATACTGACCGGCACAAGATAACGGAATACCTGACCGACACTTAAAAGGACGGAGCTCATATCCGCAAGTCCTCCGAATCGTTTCAGGATCCACCGTTCCAGTGCGCCATAAGAGAAGTACAGTATCACAAGCGGCAGCAGAGACCCGATCAGTCCCAGCAGTACACCTTCGACAACAAATGGCATTCGGACGAAATGATCCGTTGCGCCAATGTACTTCATAATCGCAATCTCATCCTTTCGAACCGCAATACCGACATTGACCGTATTGGAGATCAGTATCGTTGCCACAATCAGAAGAATGATAATGATTCCGACAGAAACATAGGTAAAGATTCTGTTAAAGTTCCGCAGTGTCTTTGCCGCTCCTGAACTCTGGTTTACCTGACGGACATCATCAATCTTTTTAATCTGCTGTACGACTGCATCCTGGTTTTCGATTTTATCCACCAGAACCGTATAGCTCGCGGAATTTGCCAGCGGATTATCCTTAAATCCTTCAGCCAGTTCCGGATTCGTCTTGAAGTATTCCTTCTGATAGTTTTTCCAGGCTTCCTCAGCGGACGTAAATGTAATCTTTGTCACATGGGGCAGCCCCTTGATTTGCGTTCCGATTTCCTGCATCCGTGCATCTGAAGTTCCCTCATCGAACAGTACCGTTATTCCGACACGTTCCTCCAGGTCCTGACGAACCGCATTGACATTCATGATAATGGACACGAACACACCGAAGAGAAAGATGCAGGCTGTCATCGTTGCAATAGATGCAATCGAGAACATCTTGTTTCGTCCGATATTTTTCACGCCCTGTTTTAAGTTGTACCAAACTGAACTAAGCTTCAATATAACCACCTTCCTCAACGTCGTGTGCGATTGAGCCTCTGCGCATTGTGATGACTCGTTTCTGGAATCTGTCCACGAGTTCCTTGTCATGCGTAACGACCAGAACCGTCGTACCGTTATTGTTGATGGTCTCCAAAAGCTTCATGATTTCATATGAATTGTGCGGATCCAGATTTCCTGTCGGCTCGTCTGCCAGCAGGATCTTCGGCCTGTTGACAATTGCCCTCGCAATTGCCACTCGCTGCTGCTCTCCTCCGGAAAGCTGCCGCGGAAGATTTTTATATTTCTCGGCAAGGCCGACTTCTCTTAAGCACTGCGGCACTCTTCTTCGAATTGTGCGTCCTGAAGCACCGACCACATGCATTGCCAGTGCCACATTTTCAAACACATTCATTTCTCCCAGAAGCCGAAAGTCCTGAAACACGACACCGATATCACGGCGATATGCCGGAATCGCTTTGTGCTTCATGGTATTTAAGACATGTCCGTTTACCGTGATAATTCCATGCGTCGGCTCAATCTCCTTGAGCAAAAGCTTGATCAGGGTAGATTTTCCGGAACCGCTGTTACCGACAAGAAATACGAATTCGCCCCTGTCCACATGCAGTGAAATTTCATCTACGGCAGGAAGGCCCTTTTCATATGTCTTGCTCACGCGGTCAAGATCAATCATAATACCTCCTTTTCAGTATTCAGATGTTTCCATTTCATACTCATTATAAGCCTGCAACAAAACATATCTTCCGGCAATGCGGCATTTTCAAAAATGTCTCCTCCGGAAGATATTGTCAGCTGGCTCATAATTCTATTTATTTTACACGAAAACAGCTCTGAATGCCATACCCGTGACGGAGATATTATGTCACAGAGCATAAAATTCCGTCATCAGTCCTCCATTGTTTCCATGTACTTCATGTATTTGACGACCATGAGAGCAATCTTAAATGTAATCGCATCGTCAAATACGCGAAGATCAAGTCCTGTACTCTTCTGAAGCTTATCCAGACGATACACCAGAGTATTTCTGTGAATGTACAGCTGTCTCGATGTTTCAGAAACATTCAGGTTATTTTCAAAGAACTTGTTGATCGTTGTGATCGTCTCATCATCAAAGTCATCCGGTGACTTATCCGTAAAGATTTCCTTGATGAACATCTTGCACAGCGGAATCGGAAGCTGATAAATCAGTCTGCCGATGCCAAGCTGACTGTAGGCGATGACATTCTGATCCTCAAAGAAAATCTTTCCGACATCAAGAGCCATTCTGGCTTCCTTGTAGGAGTGAGATACTTCCTTGATTTCACCCACCGGATTGCCGTAGGCAATATGGATTGCCCCGTGATCCCCCTGATCCAGAGCTTCCACAACCCGATCCGCGATATGATGCATCTCTTCCGGACCGTCCGACTCTTCCAGTTCCTTGATGATAATGATGCTCTTCTCATCGACTGCCGTGATGAAATCATTCTTCGACTGGGCAAAGAGATTTTTCACTGCTTCCAGTGTACTGTAGTCCTTGCTCTGCTCAGATTCCAGAATGTAAACCACTCTTCTTGCTTCCGTTGCAATGTGCAGTCTCTTTGCTCTGTTATATACATCGACCAGCAGCAGGTTGTCAAGCAGAAGATTCTTGATAAAGTTGTCCTTATCAAAGTGTTCCTTATATGCCACCAGCAGATTCTGAATCTGGAAAGCCGCCAGCTTGCCTACCATTGCCGTATTATCATCGCCCCGCGCAATGATTACGTACTCCGGCTGATAATCGTCATAGACCTTGAAATACCGATTCTCACGAATTTCCTGAAAATCTGCCTGCGATTCGGCAAAGCTGACAATGTCACTGCGATTTACAGTCACATCCGGGTCCGTAGACGCGATTACTTTGCCGTCCAGGTTTACAATTGTCAGATCACATTTCGAAATATTCTTGATACCATTGATAGTATCCTGGAGCACCAGATTCGAAATCATACCGCACCTCCGTCTTGTTTTTGGGATGCACACCGAAATGCACATTGTAAGACAAAAACTTATATAAAATATCACTCGTATTGTACTACAATTTACACAAAATAAAAAGGGAAATTTCGTCAATCTTTCTTATCGAAAGACTGTCCGATCATTTCCCTTTGGCATTTTTGACAATCTCAGCGGAAAAGACGGTCCAAATCCGCCATTTTCCGGTATTTATACTTCAAACATCAGGTCTTCGTAGGATGGTACCGGCCAGAAATTTTTGTCCACAATGATTTCCGCCTCATCCACAGGTTTCCGAAGCGCCTGCATCGCAGGAACGACTTTTTCCCGGAACTGAACGGCCTGTGCTCTTCCCTGCGGATAGCGCAGCGCTTCCTTCAATTCCTCTTCAAGCTTCTTCTTTGCGTTAAGAGTTTCCGAAGCCTTCAGGTTCACCTCTTTGAGGATCTCCTTTTCCGCATCCGCATTCACTCCGAGGGAAACAAGTCCCTGCGCTGTTCTGGAAAGTTCTCCCGCATAATGGATCATAGCCGGCAGGTACTGCTTCCCTACCATGGAAAGCATTGTTCTGGCCTCAATGGTAATATCCTTGGCATAGGTTTCGTATTTCACCTCTGTCCGGGAGTTCAGCTCCGCACGTGTCAGAACGCCGAAGGATTCGAACATTTTGATATTTTCTTCTTTTGTCAGTGATGGAATTGCATCCAGCATTGATTTCAGATTCGGAAGTCCTCTTCTCTTCGCCTCATGGACCCAGGAATCCGAATAGCCGTTTCCATTGAAAATAATTCTCTGATGTTCCGTGGCGTACTTCTGAATCAGTTCCCGCGCCTTATCTTCTACATTGTCCGCCTTTTCCAGTTCATCTGAGGCCTCACGGAACGCTTCCGCCACAATCGTATTCAATACCACATTGCACGGTGCGATGGAATCTCTTGATCCGACCATACGGAATTCAAATTTATTGCCGGTAAATGCAAACGGGCTTGTACGGTTACGGTCTGTCGCATCCTTATTGATATCTTTAAGTGTCGATACACCGGTCAGAAGTTTTCCGCCCGTCTTGGTTGTATCCACACGGCCTGTTTTGATAATCTGATTCACCACATCTTCAAGCTGTTCTCCAAGGAAGATGGAAATCACAGCCGGCGGCGCCTCCATCCCTCCGAGACGCACTTCATTGCCCACATCCGAAGCAGATTCACGAAGAAGATCCGCATGCTCATCCACTGCCTTCAGGATACAGGTCAGAACCATCAGAAACTGAAGATTGTCATTTGGTGTCTTTCCGGGGTCAAGAAGATTGATCCCATCGTCCGTGGTCAGTGACCAGTTATTGTGTTTTCCGGAACCATTTACGCCCTCAAACGGTTTTTCATGCAGAAGACATCTAAGGCCGTGTCTTGTCGCCACACGCTTGAGTGTCTGCATAATAATCTGATTGTGATCCGTTGCCACATTGACCTTCTCATAGATCGGAGCAAGTTCATGCTGTGCCGGAGCCACCTCATTGTGCTGCGTCTTGGCCGGAACACCCAGTTTCCACAGTTCCACATTGACGTCATGCATATAGGAAGCGATTCTCGGACGAAGTGTTCCGAAATAATGATCATCCAGTTCCTGTCCCTTCGGAGCCGGTGCTCCGAACAGAGTTCTTCCCGTCAGGACCAGATCTTCCCGTTTCAGATATTTTTCTCTGTCTATAATAAAATATTCCTGCTCAGCGCCAACGGATGGTGTCAGCTTTTTCGACGTTGTATTTCCGAACAGCCGAAGCAGCCGCATTCCCTCCTTATTGATTGCCTCCATAGAGCGAAGCAGAGGCGTTTTCTGATCCAGGGCTTCTCCTGTATAGGAGCAGAAGGCCGTAGGAATGCAAAGCGTCGCTCCTCCTTCATCGTGACGGACAAAGGCAGGCGAAGTGCAGTCCCAGATAGTATATCCGCGTGCTTCAAAGGTGGCACGAAGGCCTCCTGAAGGGAAGGACGAAGCATCCGGTTCTCCCTTGATCAGTTCCTTTCCCGAAAGACTCATCAAAACCTTGCCATCCGGCAACGGAGCGGTAATAAAGGAGTCATGCTTTTCCGCTGTCACTCCGGTCAGCGGCTGAAACCAGTGCGTATAGTGGGTTGCTCCCTGTTCCATGGCCCATTCTTTCATCTCATGGGCTACAATGTCTGCCGTTTCAAGATCCAGTTCCGCACCATCCTCGATCGTCCGCTTCAGCGTCTGATACGCCTTCTTCGGAAGCCGCTGCTGCATCACCCTATCATCGAAAACGTCTTCTCCGAAAATGCTCTGTACATTGACTGCCTTTTTGTCTTCCATGAATCCTCCTTGTATGAATGATGATGGATCAAAAGTAACTTTGCTGCTTCTATGCTAACACACAGATATCCTGCGTTTTGGCCCTGTTATGAAATTGTTGACTTATGTTTTTCGAATACCAGATCAAGGGCGGTCTGCCGATTCACTACATCGACTTTTGTATATGTTCCGCCATATTCCCCATCCAGTGTCCATGGAAGCGGATCTCTCGAAGTCAGTTCAATGTGATCCGTCTTATAATAATCAATCAGATCCGTATCATGCGTTCCGCTCAGAAGAGAACTCACTATCTCCTGCAGCTCTATGACATTTCGCGGGTTGTGGACCAGCGTCACTTCAAAGACTCCGTCATCCAGCTTGATCTCACTTTCTTTTCCGGTCAGATTCTTCATTCCGCCGACGGAAATCGAGTTTGTCACCATTCCGTAAATGTAATCCTGCTGGAAGACCCTGCCATCGATCCGAACCTGCATCGGGTAAGACTTAATGTCCCCCAGACGTCGTACCCCTTCAAGGACATAAGCCACATGTCCCAGCGCATTTTTCATGTCCTGATTCGTCTCATAGGAGACTTCCGTAAATGCTCCGAACGCCGCAACATAGACAAAAACATGCTCGTCATTGATGATTCCGACATCCACGCCATGCTTCGTTCCGCCGATAATATCACCTGTACACTCCAATATATTGGAAGAAAGTCCGATCGAAGTCGCATAATCGTTGGTCGATCCCACAGGAATATAGCCGATCGGGATCCTTCTCCCCAGTCGGAACAGTCCCGTAAATACCTCATCCAGCGTCCCGTCTCCTCCTGCTGCAACAATCATGTTGTAGTCATCCGTCAGTTGAGCAATATAGTCTGTGGCATCACCGGCTGCCTGTGTCGGATGCACCTCCACACGGTATCCCGCCTTCACGAATACATCGATTACCTTTGGCAGAGAGTCAAGGAACAGTCCCTTGCCCGCTCTTGGATTATAGATCAGTAAAATTCGGTTTGTCATCGTAAATTTTTCCTTGATTATGATCTTGAAGACCGCCTGGCGGCCCGTAATACGATCTTTTCTGTATCTGCATTACCGTCATTCACATTTGTCATACGCAGACACAAAAATGATACACCAGTTGCGTGATCGACGCAAGAACAGTATCATAGCAGCGTA
>CAYYEB010000080.1:0-1743 GCA_964470725.1 uncultured Lachnospiraceae bacterium
AGGCGCAGCATGAATTTAGAACTGCTGCGAGAACGAGCGAGCGGAAGCGTCCCGGAATAACAGGCCATGATCTGCTCCCGTCAATCCTGGGTCACTTTTAAGCCTTGAAACATCAGCATCCTCAAAAGGCCGTGCCAAGTTCTCCCAGTGATCTCCCGTCCTCCGCAAACGTATCGATCCGCACGATCTGATACCCGTATGGATCATATTCACATCCTATATCCCCGCAAAACTGTTCCAGCACCGCCCCGGGCTTCAGATTCTCCGTGCTTCCCGTTGCGCAGTGGACAAAAATATGCCGGCGCTTCGTATATCCGTCCCGCTCCCGAAACGGGGAAATAGAAAAAATATTCCCATTTTTTTCCGTCTCTTTCAGATTAAAACCATCCTCTTTTGCAGCAAAGGTATAGAGCATCGGCTTAATATCGATATCTTTTTCCGACTTTTTCGTTTTTTTGTGCATCATGATTTCCGGCCTTGAAAACCAGTTCTTTGTAAGCTCACTGAGGGCGCTCTGTGAAAAATCCGAAAGGAATCCGTCTTTCAGTAAAAGTTCATAGGAAGCGCTCCGAACCAAAGCCATGGCCTTCGAAGCCTTTGTCTGTCCCACACGCCTTGCTTCAAGTACGCTCACTCCATCAGCCATGATACGGTTCATCTTTTCACACAGTTCTTCTGAGGAAGGCGGATCCGGAAGATGATCGTTGTCAAGACCGATATTCTGGAGTCTGTAGATTTCATCACCCTCCGCCATGGCATCCCGGAAGGCAAGTTCCACATCGGCATAATCTCCAAGGGTCTCTTCGCCGACTCCCAGGGGAGCAGCGAAGCTGATGAGAAGGTGTGGACTGTATCCCACCGTATAGGCGCCCGGCAGGCCGCTTCTTGCGACCGCTCTTGTAAAGTACCGCATGAAGTCAAGATGACCGACGAATCGCACCGGACCGACCTTTGAAAATTTCATTCGTACCTTCATGCGTTCCGATCCTCCATCCGTTCCTTCTTCTTTCCCTCTTCCGTGACCCGTTTTGCATAGTCGCTCAGCTTAGATTTATCTTCCAGGCAGACTCCCTGTTCAAAACAGCGTGCACCGCATCCGGAACACTGCTGTCTGCAGTTCGGCGTCACCTTCTGGTCTATCACCGCACGTTTCCATTCCCTAAGCAGGAATTTTTTTGATACCCCGATATCTATAAAGTCCCATGGAAAGATCTCATCATCATAACGTGTTCTGGTTGTATAAAAATCCAGATCGATACCGCATGCGTCAAAGGCATCCAGCCAGTTCTGATAATTAAAATATTCCACCCAGGAATCAAAGACCGATCCGTGCTGATATGCCCAGAGAATTGCTTTCGCTACACGTCTGTCACCCCGTGCCAGAATTCCCTCAAGAACAGTTCCGTCGGCCTCATGCCACTTATAATGAATTCTCTTCTGGTTTTTCTGCTGTCGGATCTCCTCACGCACCGTCTTCGCAAACGAAATGTACTCATCCGGATGGAACATTCCGGCCCACTGAAACGGCGTAAAGGGTTTCGGTACAAAAAATGAAGTAGAAACCGTGATATCCACTCCTCCGTGCCGCTTTTCCTTCGGAACCGTATCATAGTACAAAGCGGCCGTCTCCTGCGCGAGATGCGCAATTCCCTTTCTGTCCTCCACTGTCTCCGTCGGAAGGCCCAGCATAAAGTAATACTTTACCTTATTCCAGCCTCCCTCAAAGGCACTGGCCGCGCCGTT
>CAYYEB010000080.1:1843-8105 GCA_964470725.1 uncultured Lachnospiraceae bacterium
AAGAACTCTTCTTCACATCCTGCACCTTGCTCATGACATCCAGGGAAAAGTTGTCAATACGAAGAGACGGAAGTGATACATTCACATGATTTTTATGAAAATGTTCAATCAGATAGTCCAGTAATTCCGGAAGATGACTGTAATCACTCGTACTGAGCGAACTTAGTGATATTTCATCATAGCCTGTGGATGCAATCATTCCGGATGCATACTCTTCCAGAGTTGCAAGGCTCTTCTCCCGAAGCGGCCGGTATACCATTCCCGCCTGGCAGAACCTGCACCCGCGAATGCATCCCCTTTGCACTTCCAGTGTCACACGGTCCTGCGTCGGACGAAGAAACGGCACAATCGGATGCATCGGATACGGAGCATGATCAAGATCAGGAGCGATCACCCGTTCAATTGTTTTCGGAAGATCATCATATACCGGCTCAAAGGATGCGATCGTTCCATCCTCTTTATAAGTCGTCTCATAAAATCCGGGTACATAGATCCCCCTGATTTTGCCGGCCTCATGCAAAAATTCCTCCCGGCTCCTTCCGTCTTTCTTCATGGTTTTATACAGAACCATCAAATCATCCATGACCGCTTCTGACTCTCCGATATAAAAGAGGTCAAAAAAAGGAGCAATCGGCTCCGGATTATACGTACAGGGACCTCCTCCCATCACAATCGGACATCCCTCCTGACGATCTTTGGCATAAAACGGAATTCCGGAAAGCTCCAGCACCTGCAGTACATTCGTATAGCAGAGTTCATACTGCAGCGTAATTCCAAGAAAATCAAAATTCTTCACCGGTTCCTGCGACTCAAGGGCAAAAAGCGGTATATGCTCCTTCTTCATGATATCGGCCAGATCAGGCCATGGAGAATAGACACGTTCACACCAGGTATCCGATCTTTTATTCAGCTGTTCATAAATGATCTGGATTCCAAGATGTGACATGCCGATTTCATAGACATCAGGAAAGCACATTGCAAAACGGATCTCTACTTCGGAAGGATTTTTCACAACGCTTCCCTGTTCGTTTCCGATATAACGCGCCGGTTTCTCCACACTCATCAGAGTCCGGTCCGGAAGAATCGGCTCTCTCATACATCCTCCTCGGCCAATTCCCTGAAAAAGCAGCTTCTGTGACCTGTGTGACAGGCTGCGCCGATCTGTTCCACCTTTGCCAGAAGGGTATCCGCATCGCAGTCCACCCAAAGTTCCTTCACATACTGAAAATGACCGCTTGTCTCTCCCTTGACCCAGAGTTTCTGGCGGCTGCGGCTCCAGTAAGTCATCGTTCCGCTTTCCAGAGTCTTCTGATAGCTCTCCTCATTCATCCAGGCCATCATCAGAACATCACCGTTTTCCGCATCCTGTACGATGCAGGGAATGAGTCCTCTCGCATCCGTTTTCATTTCGGAAAATGGTACTGCATTTTCTATCTTTCGCAATGCTTTTGCCATAAATTACAAACTTCCTTTCGTTGAGAGAACATCATCAATTCTCGGATCAAATGACGTAGCCATATCGAGCGCCTTCGCAAAAGCCTTAAACGATGCCTCCGCAATATGATGATTATTCACCCCGTCCAGGACACGGATATGCAGATTCATAAAAGCATTATTTGCCACGGCAAGGAAAAATTCCCGGAACATCTCCGTTTCGAAATTGCCGATCTTATCCACTGTAAATTTCGCGTCCGTTGCAAAGTACGCACGCCCGCACAGATCCAGTGCGCAGACAACCAGCGTCTCATCCATCGGAAGGACAAAATACCCGTACCTGCGAATTCCCTTCTTGTCACCGACTGCCTTGGCAATGGCCTGTCCCAGCACAATACCGCAGTCTTCAATCGTATGGTGACCGTCGACCTCAAGATCGCCCTTGCAGTGAACCGTCAGATCAAAAAAGCCGTGACGTGCCACTGCATTCAGCATATGATCAAAAAATCCGATTCCGGTATCGATATCCGCCTTGCCGGATCCGTCCAGATCAATCTTCACATAAATATCCGTTTCACCGGTCTTGCGGTGTATTTCAGCTGTTCTGCTCATTTTTCTCCTTCTATTACAATACGAGTCGGACAAAACTATCCCCCGGACGCGAATCGAAAACGCTTTTGAGCGCCGGGGGATATGTTTTGCCGACGAACAACCAGGTCATGATTGAGTCCCGTCAGATTCGAACCTGACCTTAATTGCATTGGCATGCGCCGTCAGCTGCTCCGCCTCCGCAAAACGGATGATATCCTCATGCAGCGGCTCAAGAGCCTCCTTGGAACTGTAAATGATGCTGGACTTCTTTACGAAATCATCCACGGAAAGAGCCGAGAAAAACTTTGCCGTTCCATTGGTCGGAAGCACATGGTTCGGTCCTGCAAAATAATCTCCAAGCGGTTCCGAAGAGTACGGTCCGATGAAAATGGCACCTGCATTTTTAATCTTTGTCATTGTCAGAAATGCATCTCTTGTTTCGATTTCCAGATGTTCCGGTGCGATTTCATTGACTGCTTCAATCGCCTCATCGAGAGTATCGGCAATCAGAATCCGTCCGAAATTTTCTATGGACTTCTCAATGATGGAACGTCTGCTCAGATTCTTTAAGTAGCCGTCAATTTCTTTATTGACCTCATCTGCCAGCTTCTCACTTGTTGTTACAAGGATCGGAGATGCGAGCTCATCATGCTCAGCCTGAGACAGCAGATCCGCTGCCACATAGTGCGCATTGGCGGTCTCATCCGCAAGGACAGTCACTTCGGAAGGACCCGCCACGGAATCAATGGAAACATGTCCGTATACGGCACGTTTCGCAAGTGCCACAAAGATATTGCCCGGTCCGGTAATCTTATCGACTTTCGGAACACTCTCCGTTCCATATGCCATGGCAGCAATCGCCTGGGCACCACCGATCTTATAGATCTCATGCACACCCGCTTCCTTCGCCGCGACCAGGGTCGTCGGAGTCACCTTGCCGTCCTTTCCCGGAGGCGTGCACATTACAATATGAGGTACTCCGGCCACGTGCGCCGGAACAACATTCATCAGCACTGTCGAAGGATAAGCTGCCTTTCCGCCCGGTACATATACGCCTACACGCGCAAGCGGCGTCACTCTCTGGCCAAGAACCATGCCGTTCGGCTCCGTCATAAACCAGCTCTCCTGTCTTTCATGTTCATGGAAAGCGCGGATACGTTTTTCCGAACGCCGGATTGTTTCCACAAGCTCCGGAGAAACCTTCTCATAGGCTTCCTTTTCCTCTTCTTCGGTTACTTTGAGAGTATCCGCTGTCAAAACACAGTGATCAAACTTTTCCTCATATGCAAAAACCGCCTGATCTCCGTGATCATGTACATCTTTTAAGATTCCTGCAACAGCCTTCTCCTGCTCAGGATAGCTGTCTGTGCTTCTCTTCAGCATATTTTTCTGAATTGTTCCGAAAGAATCTTTTGTAAGTTTTAATTTCTGCATCAAAGCGCCTCCTTCAGCTTTCTGATAAACTCGGTAATCCGCTGGTTCTGCATTTTCATACTCACCTGATTGACCACAACGCGGGCGGACAGCGGGCAGACCTCCTCGAGCACGGTCAGACCATTCTCCCGAAGTGTCGTACCGGTTTCCACAATATCACAGATCACTTCTGATAACCCGACAATCGGAGCCAGCTCAATGGAACCGTTGAGCTTTATGATTTCCACCGTCTGGTGCTTGCGGTTGAGGAAATAATCCTTCGCAATATTCGGATATTTTGTTGCGACACGGATCTGATCCCCGGAATCCAGATACTTTCTTGCGCTTTCCGGTCCGCAGATACACATCCGGCATGCTCCGTATCCCAGGTCCAGAACCTCATAGATATGCCGACCTTCCTCCAGGATCGTATCTCTTCCGACAACACCGATATCCGCTGCCCCGTAAGCCACGTAAGTCGGAACGTCCGGCCCCTTGGCAAGAAAGTAGCGAATTCCAAGTTTGTCGTCTTCAAAGATCAGTTTTCGTGTATTTTTGTCTTCGGCTTCTCCCGCATCGACTCCGATTTTCTCAAAAAGTTTCAGAGTCTGGTTTGCGAGCCGTCCCTTCGTCAGTGCTATTGTAAGATATCTCATTCGTCGTCTGCCTCCCTTGCCGTTCCCTGCCGTTCAATCGCATTCATCAGCTGATCAATGTAGAAACCGACTCCGACAGACGGAGCATCCTGACCAAAATGCTTGAGAAGAGTATCATATCTTCCCCCCTTTGCAACAGGTTCTCCCGTCCCATAGGTAAATGCGGAAAAGATAATTCCGGTGTAATAGTTATATTTGCTCAGAAGACCGAAATCATAGGAAATATAATCCGCATTTCCGCTTTCTTCAAGAAGACTGTCGATCTCACGCAGACGTCCGATTGCCGCCTTGGATCCGTAATTGACAGCCAGTTCCTCTGCCCGATCCAGAATCTCTCTCCCGCCAAACAGCTGCGGAAGTTCTACAAATGCCTGTCTCACACGCGCATCGATCTTCGTGTCGGAAAGAACTTCCTCCACACCGAAGAAGTTCTTATTTGAAATAAGCTGACGGACACGTTCCACCATTTCATCGGAAAGTCCGGAGTCCTCCACAAGTGCCTTAAAATAATCTACTTCTCCGACACTGACCTGAAATTCCTTAAGGCCTGAGGCCTTCAGCATATCCACCGTAAGATTGAGGATTTCCGCATCGGCCGCCGCACTGCCGTCTCCGATCAGCTCGACACCCATCTGGGTCGATTCCTTAAGATTCAGACGATACTCCTGTGAATTCACGAAAGTACTTCCCTGATAGCAAAGTCTGAACGGCATTTCCTCTGCAGGAAAATGCATTGCCACAGCTCTTGCCACAGAGGGCGTAAAATCCGGTCTTAATACAAGTGTGTTCCCGTCGCGGTCAAAAAATTTATAAAGTTCATTTGAAGGAGTTGTTCCGATACTGCTTCCGAAGACATCGAAATATTCCACGGTCGGCGTCTCAATATCGGAATATCCGTATTTTTCAAACACCTGGTGCAGATGATCCATCAAAGAGCGCTTGCGTTTCATTTCGTCCTTATAAATATCCCTGAACCCTTCAGGGGTATGAATCAGAAGTTGTTTCATTTCGTTTCTCTCCTTTTTATGAATCGTACAAGTAAATGATAGGCAGGGTCAGTCTCCCCGCTCGTTTAAGTCCATCTGAATCCCTTCCAGAATCGGAAGCGTATATTCATCCTTCGGATCAAGAAAAAATTTCGGATCCAGTTCGGAAATCAGAAAACTCTTCCTTCCGCCCAATTTCATACGGTTCCAGAACTCCATCATTTCCCGATAGGGCATGTAATAAAACTCCTGGCGGGACGTAAACTCCAGGAGCAGAAAGGAAATACCCTTCTGTGCCTCAAAATCTGTCATGAATTTTACCTGATGCTCATGAATATTCTGAAGGGGAAATGTATCCTGCGCGCATTCCTTGGCATCAAAGCAGACAGGAATCCCCTGCACCACCCCAACGTAGTCCACTGTACTTCTCTGATCAAAATAAGCCAGTGTGATGTGCCGGGTCGACTTGTCAATCGTAATCGGTGTAATCGGCGTCGGTATTTTCTGAATGAGCGCAAGATGCTGATTCCGATACATCGTAATCGTCTGGTTGATCATATCCTCCAGTGCGGATCCGCGCAGGCCATGTGACTTCCAGGTGGCCATTACTTTACCGGTCCGATTTTATTGAGCGGCCAGTATCTGAGGACTGCCTTGCCGAGTATTTCATCCTTCGTTACATACGTATGAACCCAGAAGCGTGAATCGTGGCTGTTATTACGGTTATCTCCCATCACAAAATAGCTGTTGGCCGGCACTTTGTATGGACCGTAGCTTCCGATCGGAGGTTCCGGACAAAAGCTGTCATCGAGAGGTTTGTCAGAATCATTGATATAAACCTTCCCGTCCACAATATTCACTGTATCTCCCGGCAATCCGATGATACGTTTAATGAAGTATGTACTCTCGTCATCCGGATATTTGAAAATAATAATATCAAAACGCTTCGGATCATCCTTCACATAGGCCAGACGATTTCCGAAGACACGGTCATTGACCATGATGGTATCTTCCATCGAAGAGGATGGAATTCTGGCATTTATCAGAAATACATGATTGATCACAACAACTACTGCGACAACTACTGCGATCATGATCACATAATCCAGGATCTCTTTTCCCAGAGAAGTTTCTTTCTCCGGTTTCTTCTTTGTATCTTTCTCTTTTATTTCCTTATCATTC
>CAYYEB010000081.1:0-8012 GCA_964470725.1 uncultured Lachnospiraceae bacterium
GAAGGAGGAAAAACTTCAATGTACGCAGTCATTGCAACAGGCGGAAAGCAGTACAAAGTTTCCGAAGGAGACGTCATCCGTGTGGAGAAACTTGCAGGAGAAGCTGGTGATAAGGTAACTTTTGATCAGGTTCTTGCGGTATCCAATGACGGCCTGAAGGTCGGAGATGATGTGAAGAATGCGACTGTAGAAGGCGAGGTTCTTCGTCAGGGTCGCGCACGCAAGGTGATCGTTTACAAGTTCAAGCCTAAAAAGGGCTATCACAAGAAGAACGGTCACAGACAGTATTACACAGCAGTAAAGATCAGCAAAATTAACGGCTGATAAGAACCATGACGAAAGTTAAGATTTTCCGACGGAGCGGACGTTACCTTGGATTTGACGCGGACGGCCATGCCGGGTATGATGACTATGGGAAAGATGTGGTTTGTGCGGCTGTATCGGTTCTCACGATTAACACAGTGAATTCTATAGAACAGCTGGCACATGACAAGGTGGAAACCTCTGAGGAGGATGGACATCTGAACTGCAGTTTTCCGGTAGAGTTGTCGGATCGGGGAAAGCTTTTGATGGATTCCCTGGTTTTAGGACTTCGGTCTATTGAAGAGTCCTATGGAAAGTCTTATCTGGAAGTAGAAATTGAGGAGGTGTAAGACATGCTGAACATGAATCTTCAGCTCTTCGCTCATAAGAAAGGTGTCGGTTCCACAAAGAACGGCCGTGATTCTGAAGCAAAGAGACTTGGAGCTAAGAGAGCTGACGGCCAGTTTGTAAAGGCAGGAAACATTCTTTACAGACAGCGCGGAACACATATTCATCCGGGTGAAAACGTGGGTATCGGCGGTGATGATACGCTGTACGCATTAAAGGATGGTATCGTTCGTTTCTCAAGACTTGGCAGAGACAAAAAGCAGTGCTCCATCGAGCTTGTAGAAACAGCTGAATAAGTTCTGAACACAAGGGCTTCAAATCTTGCATGAGATTTGAAGTCCTTTTTCTTTTTATTTTATATGGGAGAATAGATATGGCTTTTGAAGATTTTGCCAGAATACATCTTCGTTCCGGTAAGGGCGGAGACGGGCATGTCAGCTTCCGAAGAGAAAAATTTGTCGCAGCCGGAGGACCGGATGGCGGAGACGGCGGTCGCGGCGGAAACGTGATCTTTGAAGTGGATCCCGCGATGAACACCTTATTTATTTATAAGCACAGATATCAGTTTCAGGCCACCGATGGTGAACAGGGAGGAAAGAGACGCTGCCATGGAAAAGACGGGCAGGATATTGTGCTCAAGGTACCGGATGGCACTATCGTTCGTGAAGAGCATACCGGAAAAGTAATTGCGGATATGTCCGGCGAAAATAAGAGACAGGTGGTTTTAAGAGGAGGCCGCGGCGGAAGAGGCAATATGAATTTTGCCACATCAACGAACCAGGCGCCACAGTACGGAGAACCGGGAAAGCCGGCGATGGAGCTGGATGTGACACTGGAACTGAAGCTCGTGGCCGATGTGGGTCTCGTTGGTTTTCCGAATGCGGGCAAGTCCACGTTCCTGTCCCGTGTGACGAATGCAGACCCGAAGATTGCCAATTATCCATTTACGACAATTAATCCGAATCTGGGTGTGGTACATCTGGATGACGGGCGCGGTTTTGTGATAGCGGATATGCCCGGCCTTATTGAAGGAGCCTCAGAAGGAGTCGGATTGGGACATCAGTTCCTGCGGCATATTGAAAGAACGCGCGTGCTGATTCATCTGGTGGATACAGCCTCCTTTGACGGAAGAGATCCGGTAGAGGATATCAGAACAATCAACAGGGAACTTGAAAAATACAATCCGGAGATTCTGAAAAAACCGATGATTATTGCACCAAATAAGATAGATGCGGTGCAGCCGGATGAAAACGGAAAGAGCGCACTTGATCGCATTTCCGATTTCTGCAGGGAAAATAAGTATGAGATGTATCCGATTTCCGCTGTGACAGGGCAGGGGGTAAAGGAACTTCTTTATGAGGTGCAACATCTGCTTGATACGACTGCCAAGGACAGGCTATACTATGAACAGGAGTATTTTCCGGAGAAGGAAAGTGCGGAGCAGGCGGGATATACGATTGAAATCGAGACCAACCGGGACGGTGAAAAGGTATATGCCATTGAAGGACCGGCAGTGGAAAGAATGCTGGATTATACGAATCTTGCTTCGGAAAAGGGATTTGTTTATTTTACCGGCTGGCTGAAAAGAACCGGTATTCTGGATGACCTGAAGAAGCAGGGAATTCGAGAAGGAGATACGGTTCGGCTGTATAACCAGCAGTTTGAATACTATGATGATTCGTCGACAGAAGTGCCGGATTGAATCAGATGATCTGCGTCATGGAAATGGTGCAGAGGGAAAAAATACATAGTTCCTCTGATTTTTATGCGGAACAGGAGAAAGAACGGAAATGAACTTGACAAGTAAACAGCGGGCATATTTAAGAAGCCTTGCCCAGAAGGAGGATTCGATTCTTTTCATCGGAAAGGAATCCCTGACTCCGGAAATGACAAAAAGCATTGATGAGGCCCTTGCGGCACGGGAACTCGTGAAGGTTAGCGTACAGAAAAACTGTCTTGATGATATTCGCGTACTTGCAGAAACTGCGGCTGAACGGACAGGAGCGGTGGTCGTTCAGATTATAGGAAGAAAGATTGTACTGTATCGTCCGGGAAAACCGGATAAGCGAAAGATTCAGCTGCCATGAAAAAAATAGGACTCATGGGAGGAACCTTTGATCCGATTCATATCGGGCATCTGATCCTGGGAGAGACTGCCTTCGAGCAGTTTGATCTCGATCGGGTGATCTATATGCCTGCAGGAAATCCTCCGCACAAGCGTCATCGCGAAGGACGTGCCACAGATGCGGAACGATATGAAATGGTACAGCTCGCAATTCGGAACAATCCGCATTTTTCCATCAGTGATTTTGAAATGAATGAGGATGGATACAGCTATACATATCGTACGCTGGAGGCAATTTGCAGGGATCATCCCGACTGGGAACTTTATTTTATCATCGGAGCGGATTCACTGTTTGATTTTGACACGTGGAGAGAGCCGCAGAGAATCTGCGACAACTGTACGCTGATTGTGGCAACCAGAAATCATACGGCAACGGCTCTGCTTGATGAAAGAATTGCACAGGTTCGGCAAAGATACAATGCACGAATCGAGAAGCTTGAATCGGAAAATATTGACTGTTCCTCAAACATGATTCGTGACTGGATAAATACGGGACGGTCAATCCGATATTATGTGACAGATCCGGTAATGATGTATATAGAAGAACATCAGATATACAGAGACAGGTAACTGATATTTTCTTTGATGTGACGGGCGGACAAAAGTTTAAGCACAACAGTATCTGAGATGAGGTGAACAATGGCAGATAAAGATTACGATCTCGAGGAATTCAGCAAAAAGCTGACAAAATATATAGACCAGAACCGCTGGTATCATACCCAGGGAGTCCGTTACATGTCGGCAGCACTTGCCATGGCTCATGGAACGGATATCAGGCAGGCGGAAACAGCCGGACTTCTTCACGACTGTGCAAAATGCATTTCGGATTCGAAGAAGATTAAGATCTGTGATAAGAACGGGATTGCCATTACCGATGTCGAAAGAGAGAATCCGTTTCTCCTGCATGCAAAGGTCGGTGCATACATTGCGAAGGAAAAATACGGAATTGAAGATGAGGCAATTCTCGATGCAATTCGGTTTCATACGACCGGAAAACCGGGCATGACACCACTGGAACAGATTGTATTTATAGCGGATTACATTGAACCGAGAAGAAATAAATCAAAACATCTTCCGGAAATCCGCAGATGCGCGTTTCGGGATCTGGATGAATGCTGCTATCTGATCCTGAAGGATATGCTTTTGTATTTGAACTCCAAAAAGGGAGATATCGATAAGAATACACAGGATGCTTTTGCATTCTATGAAGAAGTCCATGAAGAAAGGGAGGACTGACATGGAAAAAGAAGAGAGCAGAGAGCTTGCAGCGATTGCATATCATGCATTGGATGAAAAGAAAGCCAAAAACATCGAAATTATCGAGATTGACGAGATTTCTCCGTTAGCGGATTACTTTGTGATCGCCAGCGGATCCAATCTGAGCCAGACCGAAGCCATGACGGAAGCAGTTGAGGAAAAGGCTGCGATGGCCGGATTTGAGCCGGACCATGTGGAAGGACATAGAAATGCGAACTGGACTCTGATTGACTTTCAGGGTGTCGTCGTCCATGTGTTTGATGAAGAGGCGCGGGAATTTTATGATCTTGACAGAATCTGGAAGGACGGAAAGAAAGTTACAATCGAAGAACTGGAGGCTTGACTTATCAGGGGGAGATTCATAAGGAGAGCAGCGGCTCTCGCGGGGGGAGCTTTATCCGTGGCCATATTTTTGTCAGGATGCGGTCTTTCGGATGCACAGGAGATGGTTTCAGATTTAAGAGACAGGGTGGAATCAATTACGGAAAATGACAGTGGGGCTGAAGGCGGCGCAGCTTCTTCTGACGATGGCACAGGCATTTCGTTTCGCGGAATTATGGATGGAATCAAGGAAAGTACCTGGAGTACGGAAGAAGCTGCGACGAATCTGGATGGATTTTACCGAAGCCAGCTTTCCGATGACTGCAGAAATGTATATGATCAGATGTACACCGGAATTGCCGCGAAAAAGAAGGAATTTTACGTAAAATGCACTGCGGTGGACGACATAGGAAGAGCTTTGCGGGCAGTTATGAATGACCACCCGGAATTTTTCTGGTTGAATGGCGAAGCTCAGATTTATGGTCAGAGCGGTGGAGGAAAGGAACGTGTGACACTGACGTTTAATGTGGACGGCTCTCAGATCGATGAGATACGGACGCAGATAGAAGCTGCCGCAAACGAGTTTCTTGCTTCACTTCCATCTGATGCTTCCGCTTACCAGAAAGTACGCCGAACCTATGAGTACATTATAAAAAATACGGATTACAGTACAAATGCGTCTCAGAACCAGAATATCCAGAGCGTCTTTTTGTATCATAAGTCTGTATGCGCCGGTTACGCCAAAGCGTTCCAGTATCTGCTGAATAAGGCTGGGGTTCCCTGCTATTACGTCTATGGTTCAATTGCAGGAAATAACGCTGCCCATGCATGGAATCTTGTGCGGATCGGAGACACATATACCTATGTAGATACGACATGGGGTGATCCGACCTATGGGGAAAATGCGGAGGATTCAAAGCGCCTTTCCATTATTTATGATTATCTGTGTCTTACGACGGAGGAAATGACCCGTTCCGGGCATGTGCTGAATGCCGACTACAGCTATCCGGATTGTACTTCAAGGACATATGATTTTTACATGCGGCTCAATGACTATTTTGATTCCTACGATGGGAATTCAATTCAGAGCCATCTATATGCATCTGTCGATCAGGGCGACAGCATTACTTATCTGAAATTCGGCAGTGCGGAAGTTTATCGGAAGGCTCTTGACAATCTGTTCGGAAGAAACGGGCTGATTTCGGATCCGCTGCAGCGCAAGATGAGCATAGAGCACACAAGAAGCATGCAGTATTATTACAGTAAATCGGACGATCTGTGGACAATTAAGATTTTCTGGTAAAAAGTTTTTATGACTGTCGCATTTACCGATGAAATTTATCCCCCACGCTTAAAATCTTTTGATTCAGGCCTGGGGGATAATACTTTGAATGCAAACCGTTTGAGAGGAAAATATATGAACAGAAAAAAAGTCATGCTGATTTTCGGAACCCGTCCCGAGGCAATTAAGATGTGTCCTCTGGTGAAGGAACTGAAAACAAGAAAAAGTATTGAAACGATTGTCTGCGTAACCGGACAGCATCGGGAAATGCTGGATATGGTACTGAAGACCTTTGATGTGGTTCCGGATTATGACTTAAAGATCATGAAAGAGCGCCAGACTCTTTTTGACGTGACGACAAATATTCTGGAACGGATACGTGCAGTTCTTGAGGAAGTGAAACCGGATCTGATTCTTGTGCATGGAGATACTACGACAACATTCGTATCGGCTCTGGCAGCATACTATATGCAGATTCCGGTGGGACATGTGGAGGCAGGCCTTCGCACCTACAATATTTATTCTCCTTATCCCGAAGAATTTAACCGGGAAGCCGTCAGCATTATCGCGAAATATAATTTTGCACCGACGGAACGGGCAAGGGAAAATCTCCTCAAGGAAGGAAGAGACCCGAAGTCCATTTTTGTAACCGGAAATACAGCGATAGATGCCTTGCGATCAACAGTGTCGGAAAATTACACGCATCCGGAGCTTGAATGGGCCAGGGGAAGCAGACTGATCCTGATTACCGCACACAGACGGGAAAATCTCGGTGAGCCCATGCACCACATGTTTCGGGCCATCCGCAGAATCATTGATGAAAATCCTGACGTGAAGGCAATTTACCCGATTCACAAAAATCCTGCAGTGCGGGAGGCAGCGGATCAGTATCTTTCCGGGTGTGACAGACTGCACCTCATAGAACCGCTCGATGTTCTTGACTTCCATAACTTCATGGCTCAGAGTTACCTGATACTGACGGACAGCGGTGGCATCCAGGAAGAAGCCCCCAGCCTTGGAAAGCCGGTACTTGTGATGAGAGATACGACGGAGCGTCCCGAAGGGATTGCGGCAGGTACGCTGAAACTCGTCGGGACGCAGGAAGATGCCATTTATGAGACCTGCAGCCATCTGCTTCACGACAAAGAAGCCTATGAAGAGATGAGCCACGCGTCAAATCCGTATGGAGATGGATTCGCGTCGAAGAGGATTGCGGATATTATCGAAAAAGGCGAATTACGCCAATGACTTTTCCTAAAATGGTGAGTTCGTCGTGAACAATGATCGGATCCATGGTGTCGTTTTCCGGTTGGAGGCGGAAGTAGCCGTCTTCCTTATAGAAGGTTTTGACGGTTGCGGAATCATCAATCAGAGCAACAACAATATCTCCGTTTTCAGCGGAGGACTGCTGTTCGACGATGACGGAGTCGCCATCCAGAATACCGGCATTGATCATACTGGTACCCTTCACCTTGAGCATGAAGACCTTTTTATTCGGCAGGTATTCTGCAGGAATCGGAAAATAGTTTTCAATGTTTTGAACGGCAAGAAGAGGAGATCCTGCGGCAACGGTTCCGACGATCGGAACGTTGACAACTTCCCGGCGTGTGAGATTGAAGTTATCATCCAGTATTTCAATCGCACGGGGTTTTGTCGGATCTCTTCGAATGTATCCGTTTCGTTCAAGTGTTGCAAGATGTGCGTGCACGGAGGAGGTGGATTTCAGATGAACCGCCTCACAGATATCCCGCACTGCAGGCGGATATCCCTTATTCAATATTTCTTCCTTGATATAGTCAAGTATTTCCTGCTGTTTTGGAGAGATCTTTCCGTATGACATTTCACGGTCCTCCTGAGTTTTTATTCGTTATTTTACCATAGGTACATGAGAAAACGCAAACAGATATTCGGAAAATATGTTCGGACGTTTGCAAGAGGTTACTGTTCGCTCCTATGGTATTCAGGGCCTTAAATCATGAACTGATTGCTCCGGGCGTCCGAGTGACGCCGGTCATTAATGAATGCAAGCCGTTAGGCGCAGCATGAATTTAGGACCGCTGCGAGAACGAGCGAGCGGGAGCGTCCCGGAACAACAGTTCATGATTTGAGGCCCGTGTTTAGAGTTATGTCTGAACAGTAACTGCAAGTGTCTGAGCACTTGTGTCTGCAAGCAGCCACGGTGCTCAGCCGTTTGCTTCACGCCGTGTATAAGCCTTACGCACAGCTGCGTTGCTTCGCAACTCTCGCTGTGCTCAACAGATATTCGGAAATCGCTTCGCTCACGTTCGTTCGCGCAGCTTTTTTCCTCATATCTGTTGCCATTGCAAGTGTCTGAGCACTTGTGTCTGCAAGCAGCCACCGTGCTCAGCCGTTTGC